>JACCUO010000032.1 GCA_013811765.1 Thermoleophilaceae bacterium
CGGCCGAGCGCTCGTGACCCACGCCGACGCCATCCTCGCTCGCATCGAGGATGCCGAGGACGAGCTGGCGGCCATCGTCTCATCGGCCTCGAAGGCCACCGACAGGTCAAACCCGGCGTCCTGGCAGGCCCGGTCGGTGATCTCGCGGCACCCACACGACGGGCTGCCCGCGATCCAGGGCTCGCGGGCCAGGTCCGCGAGGCGAATCCGCTTGCGTGCGGCCAACGGGTTGTCCTGAGCGAGGACGGCGTCGTAGCGGTCGTCGATCAGGTGGGTGAGCTCCAGGTCGTCACCGAGCGTGTCGGGCAGCGGCTCGAAGTCATAGACGAGGGCAAGATCGATGTCCCCGCTGCGCAGCCGCAGCTGGGCCTCCTCCGGCTCGGTCTCGATCATCCCGAGCTCCACCTTGGGGTGGCGATCGTGGAAGGCCTTCACCGCGTGCGGCACGAGCGTGGCGCCCGCGCTCTGAAACGACGCGATCCGCAGCCTTCCGCCGCGCAGGCCCGCGAGCGCGGCGAGCTCCTCCTCGGCGTCCTCGATCCGGGCCAGGATGGCATCGGCGTGCGACACGAGGGCGCGGCCGGCGTCTGTCAGCCGCACACCCCGTGACCCCCGCTCCAGCAGAGTGGCCCCGGCCTCGCGTTCCAGGGCTGCCACCTGCTGGCTGACGGCCGATTGGGTGAACGACAGCGCCTCAGCCGCCGCGGAGAACGACCCGCGCGCCGCGACCTCGCGGAGCACCTTCATGCGGCGAACGTCGAGCATAAGCACAGCTTATCGCACCTGCAGGCAACCGTCATTGGAACTGATGGGCCGAGCGTGCTTAGATCGGTGGCGATGAACCGCAAGGCATGGATCCAGCTCTCGGCCCTCGGCGCCCTGTGGGGTGCCTCCTACCTGTTCATCAAGGTGGCCCTCGAAGACGTTTCCCCGGCAGGCGTGGTGTTCGCGCGGACCGCCCTCGCCGCCCTGGTGCTGCTGCCGTTTGCGCTGCGGGCCGGGGCCCTCGCCGGGGTCAGGGAGCGGCTGTGGCCGATCACGATGCTCGCCTTCGTCCAGATCGCCGCGCCCTTCCTGCTGATCGCTGTGGGCGAGGAGCACCTTTCCTCGTCGCTGACCGGCATCCTCGTGGCCACGGCACCGATCTTCACCTTCCTGCTGGCGATCAAGCTCGACCAGGAGGAGCGCGTGCACGGCTCGGGCCTGTTCGGCGTCTTCCTCGGAATTGCGGGCGTGGTACTGCTGCTGGGAGTCGACGCCGGGGGTGGCACCGCCGCGCTGGCCGGCGGGCTGATGGTGATCCTGGCCAGCCTGGGCTACGCGCTGGGCGCCTTCTACCTCAAGCGGCAGCTCGGTGGCGTCCAGCCGATCGGCCTGGTCACAGCCGCGATGGCGGTCAGCGCGCTGATGGTGCTGCCGCTCGCGGCAATCAGCCTTCCGGCGGATGCTCCGGGCCTCGCCGCCTTGGGCTCGCTCGCGGCTCTGGGATTCCTCGGCACCGGGCTGGCCTTCGTGATCTTCTTCACCCTGATCGGGCGCGTGGGGCCGGGCAAGGCCTCGCTGGTGGCCTACGTGGCCCCGGGCTTTGCGGTCCTCTACGGGGTGCTGCTGCTCGGTGAGGGCTTTGGCCCCGCCACGTTCGCCGGCCTGCTCATGATCCTCGGCGGCTCCTGGCTCGCCGCCGGGGGAGACCTGCCCCGGCCCTCGACAAAGGACAGCCGCCCCCAATCGCGGCCGGCTGCGCCCGTTGCGGAGAGCACGTGATCTCACAAGACCGCACAGCCGGTCGTTTCACGGGCATGAGCATTCCCGACGACCTCACGCTGCGGCTCTCGGCCCCCGACGATGCGCTGGCTCTGGGCCGTCTTGCGCAGCTCGACAGCACCCTCTACGACGGGTCTTCCGCGCTGATCGCGGAGGTCTCCGGCCGGCTGGTGGCTGCGCTCCCGCTCGATGGCGGCGCGGCCTTCGCGGACCCCTTCCGGCCCAGCGCGGAGCTCGTGGCGCTGCTGAGGCTGCGGCTCGACCAGCTGGCCGGGTGTGGGGCGGCGGAGTGCCGCGCCGGCGGCCTCAGCCGCGCGCGGCGAGCTGTCCGCAGGCTGCGTCGATATCGCGCCCCCGCGTCAACCTGACGGTGGCCGGGACGCCGCGCTCCTCGAGGGCCGCCCTGAAAACCTCGATCGCTTCGCGGCCCGACCCTTCGAAGTCGGAGTCCGTGGGGTTGTAGGGGATCAGGTTCACCTTGAAGACGTTCCGAGGAGACAGCAGGCGAGCCAGCGCCAGCGCCTGCTCGTAGCGGTCGTTCACGCCGGCCAGCATCAGGTACTCCACGAACACCTTGCGGCGGCGGCGCTCGTGCCAGCGCCTGCAGGCATCGAGCACGTCGTGCAGCGGGAAGCGGTCGTTGACCGGCATCAGCTCGGAGCGCAGGGCGTCGTCCGGCGCGTGCAGGGACAGCGCCAGCCGCACGGTGGGCCCCTCGTGCTCGGCCAGCCGGTCGATCCCGGGGATCCAGCCGACGGTCGAGATGGTGGTGCTGCTCGGGTGGATGCCGAGGTCGGGGAGCCGCTCGCAGGCGGCGAGCACCGAGTCGAGGTTCAGCAGCGGTTCGCCCATGCCCATGAACACCGCGTGGTCCAACGGCTCTTTCCTGGTGAAGTGCAACGCCTGGTCGAGGATCTCGGAGGCGGTGAGGTTGCGGGCGAACTTCATCGTGCCCGTGGCGCAGAACGTGCAGGTAAGCGGGCAGCCCGACTGGCTCGAAAGGCAGACCGAGCGGCGGCCATCGTTGAAGCGCATCAGCACCGCCTCGAGGGGGCGCCCGTCGTGTGTCGAGAAGAGGGCCTTCTCGGTGCCGTCGGCGGCGAGCGCCTCGCGGTCCAGGTCGAGGCAGGACAGCGGAACGCGCTCGGCCAGGGTCTCCCGCAGGGCGCTCGGGAGGTCAGTCATCTCCGCGTAGGAGCCGGCGCCCCGGGCGGCCCAGGCCCATACCTGTGCTGCGCGGAATGAAGGTTCGCGACGTTCGGCGAGCACGGTGTCGAGTAGCTGCATGTCCATCGCGTGGAGTCTCGCAGCCGATCATCTAGGCTCACGGCAATGGCCGATCACGTGCGGGGCAAGCGGATCATGCTCACCGGCGGCGCGGGTTTTCTGGGCGCCCGCGTGCGTGAGCGGCTGGAGGCCGCAGCCGCCGCCGAGGTCGTGGTCATCCGCAGGCGCGACTTCGACCTGACCGAGCCGGCGGGCGTCGCGGAGGCCTACGACGCGGCGCGGCCGGACACCGTGGTCCACCTGGCTGCCGAGGTCGGGGGGATCGCCGCCAACCGGGCAAACCCGGGGCGCTACTTCTACGCCAACATGGCGATGGGCCTTCATCTCATCGAGGAGGCGCGCCGGCGGGGGATGGAGAAGTTCGTGCAGGTGGGGACGGTGTGCTTCTATCCGAAGTTCACGCCGGTCCCGTTCTCCGAGGACGAGTTGTGGAACGGGTATCCGGAGGAGACCAACGCGCCCTACGGGGTCGCGAAGAAGTCGCTGCTCGTGATGTTGCAGGCCTACCGCGAGCAGTACGGGCTGAACGGGGTGTATGTGATGCCGGTGAACCTCTACGGGCCGGGCGACAACTTCGATCCCGAGACAAGTCACGTGATCCCCGCGCTGATCCGCAAGTGCGAGGAGGCCCGCGTCGCCGGGGCGGGCCAGGTGAGCTGTTGGGGAACCGGCAGCGCTTCGCGCGAATTTCTGTACGTGGACGACTGCGCGGATGCGATCGTGGCGGCGACGGAGCTCTACGACTCCCCCGAGCCCGTGAACCTCGGGGCCTCCAGCGAGATCTCGATAAAAAATCTGACCGAGCTGATCGCCCGGCTGACGGGCTTTGAGGGCGAGCTCGCATGGGATCCGTCGCGCCCGGACGGCCAGCCACGCCGCTGCCTCGACACCACCCGCGCCAGGGAGCGCTTCGGATTCGAGGCGTCGACCTCGCTCGAGGACGGGCTGCGCACCACGATCGAGTGGTGGCGCGAGCACGGGCAAGATGCCTCGGCGGGCGCCGGACGCGGCGTCTCGCTCGCCTAGAGCTTCCCGCCCCCATCAGCGCTCGGGTCTCCACCGTGGGAGTCTGGACCCATGCGGCTCGCCAAGTACCTCGCGCACTCGGGCGTCGCCTCGCGCAGGGGGGCAGAGGAGCTGATCGCCGCCGGACGCGTGACCGTGCGCGGCACCCGGGTCAGCGATCCCGCGCTCGACGTGGACGAGGGGAGCGCGGTGGCGGTGGACGGGCGCTCCGTGTCCCCCGAGCCGCGTGAGGTCCATCTGCTGCACAAGCCGGCCGGCGTGGTCTCGACCGCCCGTGACACCCACGGCCGACAGACCGTCATCGAGCTCGTGCCCTCCGTGCGCAGGCTTTACCCGGTCGGGCGCCTGGACGCGGGATCGACCGGGCTTATCCTGCTCACCAACGATGGCGAGCTGGCCGACCTCCTCACCCACCCGCGGTACGGGGTCGAGAAGGTCTACCGCGCGTTGGTCGTCCCGGAGCCGGTTCCCGAGCGCGCGCTCCGACGACTGCGCGAGGGCGTCGAGCTCGACGACGGCCGCACCTCGCCCGCCCATGCCCGGCAGCTCCGCCCGGGACTGCTCGAGCTGACGATCCGCGAGGGGCGCAACCGCCAGGTGCGGCGCATGTGTGAGGCGGTCGGCCATCGGGTGGTGGCGCTCGAGCGCGTGGCCTTCGGCCCGCTGCGGCTCGGCAGCCTCCCGCCCGGCGAGTCGCGCGCGCTGAGCGCGGCGGAGGTCGAGCGCCTGCGCCAGACGGCGGGCTGGAAGAATCGTCTGCCGTGAAGCTGAGAGCGCTCCGAGGCGCGACCACCGTCGAAGACAACGAAGCCGGGGCGATCGTCGCCGCCACCGAGGAGCTGATGCGCGAGCTGATGGAGCGCAACGAGCTCGCCCAGGAGGAGATGGTGAGCTGCCTGTTCACATGCACCGAGGACCTGAACGCCGAGTTCCCGGCCGTCGCCGCGCGCCGCCTCGGACTCGGGGGGGTGCCACTGCTCTGCTCCCGTGAGATCGACGTTCCCGGCTCGCTCCCCCGCGTGATCCGGGTGATGGTGCACTGCTACGCCGATCCGGCCACACCCGCCCGCCACGTGTACCTGCGCGAGGCGGTCGCACTGAGGCGAGACCTCGGGGGGGCACAGTGAGCGGCCTCGAGTTCAACGCCCGTCTGCGCAACATCCCCGTCTATCCCGCAGCCGAGACCTATGAGCGCTCCCCGGATCTGGTCAAGCTGGCCTCCAACGAGACACCGTGGGGCCCGCCGCCAAAGGTGATCGACGCGATCCAGGCCCAGCTCGAGACGCTCAACCGCTATCCCGACCCCGACAAGTCGGCTCTGCGGCGCGCGATCGCCGACCGCAGCGGGCTCTCACCGGGGCGCGTCACCGTCGGAAACGGCTCGTGCGAGATCCTGCTGGCGGCGGGAGAGGCCCTGCTCGAGCCAGGCGCCGAGCTCGTGTACGCCTGGCCATCCTTCTCGATGTACCCGCATCTGGCCGCCCAGTCCGGTGCGCGGGCGATCACGGTGGCGCTCGACGCCCACGGCCGTCACGACCTCGAGGCCATGGCCCGCGAGGTCACCGCGGCCACGCGGCTCGTGCTCGTGTGCAACCCGAACAATCCCACGGCCACGGCTCTGCCGGTGGAAGCGATCGACTCGTTCGTGGCGGGCCTCCCGCGACGGGTCGCCGTGATCCTCGACGAGGCCTACGTCGAGTTCAATACCGACCAGGATCCCGACGAATCGCTCGACCTGCTGAAGGCCCATCCCAACCTGATCTTGCTGCGCACGTTCTCCAAGGTGTACGGCCTGTGCGGGGCGCGCGTGGGCTACGGGCTCGGCTCAGAGGCCTTCCGGCTGGCCGTCGACCGCGTGCGCCAGCCCTTCTCGGTCAACGCGCTCGCCCAGGCGGCCGCGGCAGAGGCGATCCGCCACCAGGATGAGGTCGAGCGCCGGGTAGAGCTCACGGTGCAGGAGCGCGTGCACATCGAGGCCGAGCTATCCGAGCGGGGCCTTCAGACGACCGAGAGCCGGGCGAACTTCGCGTGGGTCTCCCTGGGCGATCGGGACGAGGGAGAGGTGATCGCCGGCCTGGCGAAGCTCGGGGTGATCGTCCGCGCGGGGACGGCATTGGGCCAGGCGGGGTGGATGCGCGTGACCTTCGGCACCCGTTCGCAGAACGACCGCTTCCTGGCCGCGCTCGACACGCTCCTGTGAGGAGAACATCCGGCCGATCTCTGCTAAAAGTCATGGGGATGCACCGAGCCACCACGCCGACCCTCTCTCTCACCGCCCTCGCGGGCGCTCGCCGGCGTGCGTGCTCGTATTGGCGATTTAGCTAGGCGTCCGGCCGCGGCAGCTCCTGCCGCCGACCGAGATTGGTCCCCCCGGGCGCCGACCGACTCGGCCTGCACGCAGGCCACCGCCGCACCAGCTAACCACCAATCTCTGCGAGGCTTAAGGAAGACATGATGATCGTTATGAAAGAGGGGGCGACGCCGGAGCAGATCCGAGCGGTCGTCAATCGCGTCGAGTCGATCGGCGCCCGAGCGCACCTGTCCGAGGGGGATATCCACACCGTGGTCGGCGCGATCGGCGACCGCGAGCAGGTGGCGAACCTGGATCTCGAGGGCTCGCCGGGTGTGGACCACCTCGTGCCGATCACCCGGCCGTACAAGCTCGCCTCGATGCAGTTCCGCCACGAGCAGCGCACGGTGATCGACATCGAGGGGCGAAAGATCGGCGGGAACCATTTCGCGACCATCGCCGGGCCGTGCACCGTCGAGTCCCGCGACACCCTGCTCGACTCGGCGCACACCGTGAAGGACGCGGGAGCGCAGCTGTTGCGCGGCGGCGCCTACAAGCCGCGCACCTCGCCGTACTCCTTCCAGGGGCTGGGCGAGGAGGGCCTGCGGCTGCTGGCCGAGGCGAAAGAGGTCACCGGCATGCCGATCGTGACCGAGCTGATGGACGTCCGCGATCTCGAAGCTGTGCTGGAGGTGGCCGACGTGATCCAGCTCGGGGCGCGAAACATGCAGAACTACACGCTGCTCACCGAGGTCGGGAGGGCGGGCCGGCCCGTGCTCCTCAAGCGTGGCCTCTCCGCCACCCTCGACGAGCTGCTGATGTCCGCCGAGTACATCCTCAAGGAGGGCAACCCGGACGTGATGCTCTGCGAGCGCGGCATCCGCACCTTCGAGACCGGCTACCGCTTCACGCTCGACCTGATGGCCGTGCCGGTGCTGAAGGAGCTCACGCACCTGCCCGTGGTGGTGGACCCGAGTCACGCGGCGGGCAGGCGCGATCTCGTACCGGCGCTGTCGATGGCGGCCGCCGCGGCGGGCGCCGACGGTCTAATCGTGGAGGTCCATCCGGACCCCGAGAACGCCGTTTGCGACGGCCCTCAGCAGCTTCGCACCGAGGACTTCGCCGCCTACCTGCGGCAGGTGGAGCAGGTGGCGGAGATCGCGGGCAAGGAGCTGGCTTCGGCCGTCTGATGCCTTTACGAATACGCTACTGTCGTAAAGGTGTCCAAGCTCTCTAGCAAGAACCAGATCACGATTCCCGTGGCCGTGCTGCGTGAGGCGGGTCTTGCGCCCGGAGACCAGCTGAGCGTGCGCGCCGCTGGGAAGGGGCGCGTCGAGATCGAGCGCCCTGTGGATGCAATCGACCAGTACGCCGGCAGCTTCAAGGTCGGGTATCCGCCGGGCTACCTTGATGGGCTGCGCAACGAGTGGGATCGCTAGCGCTCGACGCCAGCGTCGTCATCGGGCTGATCGATCCGCGAGACGCACACCATCAGCGGGCGGTAGACGAGCTGAAAGCGGCAGCCACGCGAGGAGACGACATGGTGATGGCCTCGAGCGCCTACGCGGAGGCGTTGGTCCACCCCTTGCGCGCCGACCAAGGCGAGTTGGTCGATGGGTTCG
>JACCUO010000056.1 GCA_013811765.1 Thermoleophilaceae bacterium
CAGCATGAAGGACATCAAGTTCGTCCCGATGGACGTGACGGTGAAGGCGGGCGGGACGATCAAGTGGACGAACGACGATTCGATCGTCCACACCGTGACCAAGACGAACGGCCCTGGCGCCAAGTTCGATTCAGGCAACGTCTCCGGCGGCGAGACCTTTGAGCAGAAGTTTGAGGAGAGAGGAAAGATCGACTACTTCTGCACGATCCATCCCCAGCAGACCGGCACGATTACGGTTGAATAGCAGCCGGTCGGGTTCGGGTGGCCCCCTACTCGGACCCGACCTGCGCATGGTTCCGGCAACCGCGCGGGCGACGCCGGCGACGGGTCCCCTAGCCGGGCTGGCGACGCAGACCGAATCCCTGCAGCAACAGCAGCGCCGCCTCCCCGAAGCCGCCCCGCGCCGGTAGCAGGCCGAGCTGAACCGAGCCGTCGTAGAGGTCGAAGAACCCGCGCGCGCGGCCGATCCGGCCGTCGCTGAGCTCGACGTAGTGGAGGCCGTGCAAAACGAGGCGTTTGTCGGTGGCGGGCAGGGCGGCGAGCTCTCCACGGTGGGTGCCGAGCAGCCTCCACGGAATACACGCGTGTCCTCCGCGCTTGAGTGCGGGCGCGGTGCGCTCCACACTGGCGTCCGGGAGGGCCCTGCGCAGGGTGGCGGCATGGCGCTCGAGCGCGTCCAGCCCCAGGAGGGGTTGCGTGGCAAGCGGGTCCTCGTAGCTCACGGCGGCGGTGCAGCACGCGGCAAAGCCTGCGCCCTCGGTCCACGCAGCGCTCCATAGCTGCGCAAGCTCGTCCACCTCGGCCCAGCCGGGTTCCTCGCCGCCGGGCTCCAAGTCGATCCCTATTTCCTCGTCGGGGCCGCTCGTCACGTGAGCTCCGCCACGCCCTCCACCGGGCTCGAGGCCTCGCCGTACCGGCGCCGTGGAATCCGGCCCGCCTCGCGGGCCAACCTCCCCGCATCCACCGCCAGGCGCATGGCGCTCGCCATCGCCAGGGGGTCCTCGGCGCGGGAGATCGCGCTGGCCAACAGCACGCCGTCGCAGCCGGCCTCCATCGCAAGCGAGGCGTCCGAGGCCGTCCCGATGCCCGCGTCCAGGATCACCGGCACCCGCGCCGCCTCCACTATCAGTCGCAGGTTGTAGGGGTTACGGATGCCCATGCCACTCCCGATCGGAGAGCCGAGCGGCATAACCGCGGCACACCCCGCGTCCTCAAGCCTGCTTGCCAGCACGGGGTCGTCGTTGGTGTAGGGCAACACGTTGAAGCCTTCGGCCACCAGCGTGTGGGCGGCATCGAGGAGCTCGGCGGCATCGGGCAGGAGCGTCTTGTCGTCCCCTATCACCTCCAGCTTCACCCAATCGGTATCGAGCGCCTCGCGCGCAAGCCGCGCCGTGGTCACCGCATCGCGCGCCGTGAAGCAGTTGGCCGTATTGGGAAGGATCGAGCACCCGCAGCCCTCGAGCACCTCAAGGAGCGAGCCGGCTGCGGTGGGATCCACCCTGCGCATCGCCACCGTGGCCATCTCCGCACCGGAGGCCTCGACGGCCCGGGCCATGACATCGAGGTTGCGAAAGCCTCCTGTCCCGATGATCAGGCGGGAGCGAAACACGCGGCCGGCGATCGTCAGGGCAGCCACCCCCCTATCCTCCCTGAACGGCGCGGAGCACCTCGATCTGAGCTCCGGCGGCGAGCGGCGTGTCCTGCCACTCCCCCCGCGGGAGCACCTCCCCGTCGAGCGCCACCGCCACGCCGCGCGCCTCGTCCGACGCGCCTGCAGCCCGCACGGCGTCCGCGACGGTAGCCCCCTCGGGCAGGTCGAAGGCCTCTCCGTTCAGCACCACCGTGACCACTCAGACCACCCGCAGGGAGTCGAAGCGATCGGGATCGAACGCGTGCAGCTCCGGGGGCGTCGGGCCTCCGCGTAGGAGGTCCACGATCAGGCGGGCCGTTAGCGGCGCCAGCAGCACTCCGTTGCGATGGTGACCCGTGGCCCAGAGCAGGCCGTCCGGCCCCCCTCTGCCGATTGCCGGGGCGTTGTCCGGCGTACTCGGACGGAGTCCGGCGCGAGCCGACAGCAGCTCGAGCTCGCCAACCTCGGGCAGCACCTCCCGGGCCGCCTCGAGGAGACCAAAGACGCCCTCGGCAGTCACGCTGGTGTCAAATCCCTGTTCCTCCATCGTCGCGCCGATCACGACCCGGTGGCCCGCTGCGCCCTCGCCGCTGCCGCCGCGCGTGACGATGTAACAGCGCGGCGTGCGGATCAGGCGCTCGGCGGGCGGCAGGTGCCCCCGCCGCACGCGCAGCTCCAACAGCTGGCCCTTCACCGGGCGTAGAGCCGGCGCTCCGCACCCCGAGGCCAGGCCACCCCCGTTGCTCCACGCGCCGGCGGCCACGAGCACCGCGCTCGCGGCAGCGCTCCGGTCGCCATCGGCGCGCACGCCGGTCACGCGGCCCCCCGCCGTCTCGAGCGAGGTCACCTCGGCGGCGCAGATCAGCTCACCTCCCGCACTTCTCAGCGCGGCGGTGAGCGCACGCACCACCGCCCGCGGATTCACCTGACCGTCCTGGGGAGCCAGGATGGCACCGCCCACCCGAGGTGCCAGCCCCGGCTCGAGGGCGCGGCACTCGCGGGTGGTCAGCCACGTGGCATCCAGGCCCAGCCGACGCTGAAAGTCGTGCAGCCGGTGCAGCTCCTCCCTGTCATCGCGGTCGGCGGCCACCACGAGGGCACCGCCGTCGGCGTAGCCGCTCGCCATACCCGTGAGCTCCTCGAGCTCGGCTGCGAAACCCCCCCACAGCCCGCGCCCGCGCAGGTTCAGCTCGAGTAGCGCCTCCTCGCCGAAGTCCGCCTCGGTAATCGGCGCGAGCATCCCCGCCGCCACCCCCGTGGCCCCGGCGCCTGGCGCGTCGCGCTCGAACACGAGCACGGACAGCCCCGCCTGCGCCGCCCGCCACGCGCAAGAGAGACCGATGACGCCCGCGCCGATCACGACGAGGTCGTAGGCGCTGCGGGTCGGCGCGGGTGGATGAATGTGCTCTGCCTCCGCCGGCATTACCCGGATCAGGTTCCACGGTCGGCGACCGCTGAGTCGCCCTCTCAGCCGGGTGTGCCCGGCTCCCGTCACTGCAGCACCAATCGTACTCCCGCCCGCGCGACTCGGCCCTACCCTTCCGTGCGCACGTGCGACGATTCAGTGCGTGATGGGCCCAACTGAAC
>JACCUO010000061.1 GCA_013811765.1 Thermoleophilaceae bacterium
GACATCGCCCTGCGCTTCAACGCCACCTTCGGCGACCTCCTGGTGGTGCCCGAGCACCGCATTCCCGAGGTGGGCGCGCGGATAATGGACCTGCAGCAGCCCGAGGGCAAGATGTCCACCACGGGCAGCGAGGAGCGCGGGCTCGTGTATGTCGATGACGATGAGGCGGCGATCCTGAAGAAGGTGAGGAGTGCGGTCACCGACTCCGGCAGCGAGGTGCGGCGTGCCGCGGACAAGCCGGGTATCTCCAACCTGATCGACATCCTCGCGGTGATCCGGGCGATCCCCACGCAACAGGTGGAGCGGGAGTTCGAGGGACAGGGGTACGGGGCCTTCAAGGGCGCCGTGGCCGAGGCCGTCGTGGAGTACCTGCGCCCGGTGCGAGAGCGCTACGGAGAGCTCCGTGCCGACGAGGACGCGCTGGAGACCGTGCTCGCCGAGGGGGCGCGACGCGCGCGCGCGCTGGCCACCGAGACGCTGTCCGAGGTGCGCAAGGCGATGGGCGTCGGACCCCCCGCGTAGGCTCCCGGCGGTGTCCGTGGGCGCTTCTCTTGACCTCGAGATGGACCTGGAGGTCTTCCAGGGGCCGTTTGACCTGCTCCTGACGCTCGTCCTGCGAGAGGAGGTCGATCTGCTCGAGCTCCAGTTGGCGGACGTGGTCCTGGCGTACATCGATCACCTGGACCGCGCGGGCGAGCTCGACCTCGAGGCCGCCACGGAGTTCCTCGTGCTGATCGCGGCGCTGCTCGAGCTCAAGTCGCGGCTGATGCTTCCCGGCGAGGATGGCGAGGGGCTCGACCTCGAGCCGGGCGAGGCGGCGGACGAGCTGCTGGCGCGAATGCTCGAGTACCGGCGCTACAAGTCGGCCGCGGCCTTCCTGGAGCAGCGGCTGCTCGCGGAGAGCGGTTTCCGGTACCGGGCCGCCCCGTTGCCCCGCGAGCTTCGACGCGCCTCGCTGGACCTGGCCGAGCCGGTCTATGACCCGCTGTCCCTGGGAGCGGCGATCGGCGGGTTGCTGCGCGCCCCGCCAAGGCTGGAGCTCGACCACCTGGCCACGCCTCGTGTCTCGCTCGAAGGGCGCCTCGCCCACGTGCGGTCCCTGCTCGGGCGGCTCGGCAGCTTCTCCTTCGATAAGGCCGTCGAGGGGGCCGACCGCGTGACGGAGGCGGTCACCCTCTTCGCGCTGCTCGAGCTCTACAAGGCCGGCGAGGCGGAGTGGGATCAGCGCGAGCCCTTCGGACCGATCACCGTGCGAGCAGGTTCGAACCCGGACCGAGGAGAGGGTTGAACGAGCTCGCGCGGGTCGTGGAAGCGCTGCTGTTCCTGTCGGCGGAGCCGGTCTCACTTGACCGCCTCGCGGATGCCTGCGAGTCCTCCGAGGGGGAGGTTGTCGAGTCCCTCGCACGCCTGCGCGAGCACTATGCCGAGGGCTACCGGGGGGTGGTGCTCAGGGAGGTGGCGGGGGGCTTCACGCTCTCAACCGACCCGGTCGCCGAGCACGCTGCCCGCCGGCTGCTGGCCAAGCCACGCACGCCGCCATTGACCCCCGCCCAGGCCGAATGCCTCGCGATAGTGGCCTACCTGCAGCCCGTCTCGCGTCCCGAGATAGCCCGCGTACGGGGGGTGGCCTCGGAGTCGGCGGTCGGGACGCTGCTCGAGCGCGGGATGATCGAGGAGTCGGGGCGCTCGCGCTTCGGTGCCGTGCTCTACCGCACCACCGAGCTGTTCCAAAAGCTGTTCGGACTCGAGGCACTCGACTCACTGCCCGACGTGGCGCAGTTCGATCCATCGCCGGGCGAGGAGCAGGAACTGCGCGAGCGGCTGCTGAAGGCCGGCGAGGCACGTTCCCAGAGCTGAGCCCCTTGCGCCGCGTCAGGAGACGGCCGCAAGCGAAGGCTCGGCCTTGAACTGCTCCGCCACGTCCTGCAGGATCTGGAGCATCGCCTCGGACGCCGGCGAGCGGTAGCCCTCTGCCGGCCGCGCCGCCCAGATGCGCCTCACCGGCGCCGCCGGGCC
>JACCUO010000069.1 GCA_013811765.1 Thermoleophilaceae bacterium
CACCCAGCCCGCGCCCACCTCGCCCGCGCCCACCTCGCCCGGGCCCACCTCGCCCGGGCTGGAGGCACGCGTGGCTGCGTTGGAGGCCGAGCTGCACGCGTTGCGCGAGCAGCTGTCTGACCTGCTCGAGGACTAACCAGTTGTTCCAAACCGGACCAATAGTCCGTTCTGGAACAACTGATCCGCGGTGACACCGATCACCACGCGTTGACCGCTGGACGGCGACCGCCACCCCGCCCGTTATCCTCCCGCCCCGATGGATGAACGCGCTCTTACCGAGCGCCTGATCACCTACGACACGGACTCCCTAGAAGGGATGCAGTCCGCCGCCGCCTTCGTGAAGGGCTGGCTGGAGGCCCGCGATGTCGACGTGACCGGCGAGACTTACAACGGTCGCCCCGTGCTGACCGCGACCGTCGGCGCCCAGAAAGGGCCGACCGTGGTCCTCCACGCCCACCTCGACGTCGTGCCGGCGCTGCCCGAGCAGTTCGAGCCGCGCTTGGACGGGGACCGGCTATATGGCCGCGGCGCCTATGACATGAAGGGCGGCCTCGCGGCGATGATGTGCGCGGTCTCAGACCTCGCCGCCCAGGACCTCGTGCGCGTGCACTTCGTGTGCGTCTCCGACGAGGAGTCCGACGAGCAGACCAAGCGCGGCACCGACTACGTGGTACAGCAGGGCTTCACCGGGGACTTCGCGATCACCGGCGAGCCCACGAACCTCCACATCGGCATCCAGGCCAAGGGCGTGCTGGTGGTGCGGGTCCACGTGAGCGGGCGCTCCGCGCACGGCTCCACGCCGTGGCTGGGCGACAACGCGGTGCTGAAGGCGATCGACGTCTTCCGCGGAATAGAGTCACTGCCCTTCACGCGCGAGACCTCCGATCTCTTTGACCGTCCCTCGATCAGCCTCGGGCGGATCGTGGGAGGCGACGCTGTCAACCGCGTGCCCGACACGTGCGCGATCGACCTCGACATCCGCTACCTGCCGGGCCAGGACGCCGACGAGATCCTCGCGGACATCGGTGCCCAGCAGGACTCGGAGGTCACGAAGGTCTTTCACCGGGAGCCGATCGTGGTCGCGCGGGATGAGCCCTACGTGCAGATCCTCGCCGAGGCGGTCTGCGGCGTGACCCCCCTGCGCGAGAGCATCGCCGTCGGGCGCGATGGCACCTCGGACGTCATCTCCTTCCTCAACGCAGGGATGCCCGGAGTGGAGTTCGGCCCCTCGGGCGACGGCCACCACGGCCCGGAGGAGTGGGTGTCGATCGAGTCGCTCGCCCAGTACCGCCGCGCGCTCGTCGAGTTCGTCAACCTGATCCCCCAGCGCCTGCGCAAGCCGGCACTGAAGATCGCTTGAGATGAACCCCCGATTCGAGGACATCCCGCGGCCCTCGCTCTGGAAGCGCTTCCTGCTCGGCGGCTTCCTCGTGGTGTTCGCCACCGCCTCGGCCACCTCGGTGGCCGCGTTCAGGGAGGTCGATCGCGTGGTCAACGCGATCAAGCCTGGCCGTTCGCTCAAGCTCGGCGGCACGATCGCAAAGGCCCCACCCGGCAAACCGCAGACGATCATGCTGCTGGGCTCCGACAAGCGCCCGGCAAACGCCAAGGACGGTGGCGCCGGGATGGGCGGTCGCTCGGACACGATCATCCTCGTGCGGCTCGATCCGGAGAAGGAGGCCACCGCCCTGATGTCGCTCCCGCGCGACCTGAAGGTGCAGATCCCGGGGCACGGCACGGACAAGATCAACGCCGCCTACGAGCTCGGCGGCGCCAAGCTCACCCTCGAGACCGTCAAGCTGCTCACCGGTCTGACCGTCAACCACGTGATCAACGTGGATTTCCAGGGCTTCAAGCAGGCCGTCAACGCGATCGGATGCGTCTATCTCGACATCGACCGCACCTACTTCAACGACAGCCCGGGGTATGCCTACATCGACGTGAAGCAGGGGTACCAGAAGCTCTGCGGCGAGGAGGCGCTCGAATACGCCCGCTTCCGCCACGAGGACACCGACCTCGTGCGCGGCGCCCGACAGCAGGACCTCTTGCGTGAGGCAAAGCAGCAGGTGGGCGTGGGCCAGCTCGTCAAGGACCGCGAGAAGCTGATCAGGATCTTCGGCAAGTACACGACCTCCGACGATGCCCTCAAGTCGCGCGAGGGGATATTAGGGCTGCTGAAGCTAGCCGTCTTCTCCGTCGATCAGCCGATCCGCGAGGTGCACTTCGAGGGGCGGATAACGGGAGGGGACGGGTCTACCAACACCCCCAGCTATGTAGAGGCAAGCGATGCCACGGTCCAGAAGCTGGCGGCGCAGTTCCTTGGGGTGGAGGAGACCAAAGGCCCGCGCGGAGAGGTCAAGCCCCGGCGCAAGAGGCGCAAGAAGGCAAATGGCGACAGCGGGCTCGAGAAGGCTCCGGGCCCGGGCAAGGAACAGGCCATCCAGGCAATCCAGCAGGGCGCCGGGGGCAAGTTGCCGGTCTACTACCCCACGATGCGCCTGACCGGATCCACCTTCCCAGGCCCCGCGCGCGCCTACAGGATCAAGGCCTCCGACGGAAAGCTCCACAAGAGCTATCGGATGGTCATCAAGCGCGGCCTGATAGGCGAGTACTACGGGATCCAGGGCACCACCTGGCAGGACCCGCCGATCCTCGAAAGCACCTCCGAGGAGCGGACGATCGGCAAGCGCAAGTTTGAGCTGCACTACGACGGTGACCGCGTGCGAATCGTGGCCTGGCGCACGCGCAAGGCCGTCTACTGGGTCTCCAACACGCTGCTT
>JACCUO010000088.1 GCA_013811765.1 Thermoleophilaceae bacterium
ACGGGCATGACCTTCCTCGCGCGGGCGCCTGTCAGCGCGTCGGCCACCGAGGTGAACCGGGCGAGCTGCTCGAGATGCTTGATCGTTGGAAATACCAACATCAGCTCGCCTCGCTCCCCGGCATCCAGCGCGTCCCGCGGACGGATCCAGCGGGCCTCGACGCACTCGCGCCCGTCCACCGACGGCTCAGCGCCGTCCGGCGCGCGGGCAACGAAGAAATGGGTGTCAAAGCGGATGCTGGCCTCGGCCGGCGTGATCCAGCGCGAGAACCTGACCAGCTCTGCTTCCACTGGAAGAGGGATGCCCGCCTCCTCCTCGAGCTCGCGGGCCGCGGTCCTCAGCTCGTCGTCGTCGCCGCCGTGCGTTGCGCCACCCGGGAACACCCAGGCGCCGCCCATGAACTGCTGGGCGGGGTTTCGCTTGACCAGCAGAACCTCGGGCCCGCCCGGCGAGTCGCGCAGCAGGATCACGGTGGCGGCCTCGCGGGCCTCCGGGCTCACCGGCGGAGCCTATCGGCGCCGAGAGCGCTAGATTTCGGGCGATGAGCGAAACCGCAACCGCCCAACAGTGGATCTGCATCTCCTGCGGGTTCATCTACGACCCCGAACAGGGCGACCCCGACGGCGGCATCCCACCCGGCACCTCGTTCGACGACGTCCCGGACGACTGGTTCTGCCCCGTCTGCGGCGCCCGCAAGAAGGACTTCGAGCTTCACGAGGGATAACCGGCCTCGCCTTCGGGCGACCTGGCCGGGCGCCGCAGGCGAGCTGAGGACGCCGCCGTGGTCGCCCTTCAGGCGAGCTGAGCGGGCGCCGCCGCCGTGGCCACGTCGATGGCCTCGGCCGTTATCTCCACCAGGCGGATGAGGTCCCGCTCTGAGATCGCGAGCGGCGGCATCAGTACGACTGTGTCCCCGAGCGGACGGACGATCGCCCCGCGGCTGCGGGCTTCAAGCGCCACCCGGTGCCCCATCCGCAGGTCGACGGGATAGCCGCAGAGCTCGATGCCGGTCATCGTGCCGCAGCGCCGGACCTCGGCGACCTCGCGGCGGGCAGCGATCGGTTCGAGCAGCTCTGCCAGCAGCTCGATCTTGGGGGCCAGCCGCTCGAGCGTACGCTCCTCCTCGAAGACGTCGAGCGTGGCCAGCGCGGCGGCGCACGCCAGTGGGTTGCCCGTGTAGGTGTGCCCGTGGAAGAAGGTCCGGAACTCCTCGAACTCGCCGAGGAAACCCTCGTAGATCTTCTCGGTCGCGAGCGTGGCCGCCAGGGGGAGGTAGCCGCCCGTCAGCCCCTTGGCGGTGCAGAGCAGATCGGGCGCGACGTCCTCGTGCTCACAGGCGAACATCTTCCCCGTTCGCCCGAAGCCGGTGGCCACCTCATCGCAGATGAGGAGCGCGCCGTGCTCGTCACAGAGCGCCCGGACCGCGCGCAGGTAGCCGGGAGGGTGCACGAGGATCCCGGCGGCCCCCTGCACCAACGGCTCCATGATCACGGCCGCGATCTCCCCCGGATGATCATCGAACAGCCGGCCCATGTCGGCGATATCCCCCGGCACCGCCTTGAGGGTGTCGAAGAGCAGCGGGCGGTACATCGAGTGGAAGAGATCGATGCCGCCAACCGAGACCGAGCCGATCGTGTCCCCGTGATAGGCGTCGCGGAGGGCGATGAAGCGGGTGCGCCGGGCCTCGTCCTCGCCCCGCTGACGCCAGTACTGGAACGCCATCTTCAGCGCGATCTCGGTGGCGGTCGAGCCGCTGTCCGAGTAGAACACCCGCGTGAGGCCCGGCGGCGCGAGGTCCACCAGCCGGCGCGCCAGCCTGATGGCCGCCGGATGGGTGAGCCCGAGCATCGTGGAGTGTGCGACCCGGTCGAGCTGGGCGCGCACCGCGGCATCGATGCGGGGGTGCGCGTGGCCGTGCACGTTGCACCACAGTGAGGAGACGCCGTCGATGTACCGCCGGCCGGTCGTGTCCACGAGATCGGTGCCCTCGCCGCGCTCGATGATGACCGGCTCCTCCTGCGCCCAACCACGCTGCTGGGTGAACGGGTGCCACACGCAGGCCCGATCGTCGGCGACCAGTTCTGCGTGACTCCCGAAGCGCGAGTTCACCGTGGGCGACCCTAGCTATCGTGCAGGTCGGATGCCGCCCCTCCCGCTCCTGGTTTTCGTGGTCGGGACAGGCTCTCTCGGCGCGGAGATCGCGGCGGTCCGCCTGCTCGCCCCTTACTTCGGCGCCTCCACCATCGTGTGGGCGAACACGATCGGGGTCGTGCTGGTGGCGCTCTCCGTCGGATACTGGCTCGGCGGGCGCTGGGCCGACCGCCGGCCGGAGATGCGCAGCCTGTGCCTGCTCGCGCTCACCGCCGCCGCGCTCCTGGCGGTCGTGCCCTTCCTGGCCGACCCGCTGCTCCACGTGGCAGTGGACGCCCTCGACTCCATCTCCGCCGGCGCGTTCCTCGGCTCGCTGGTGGGCGTCCTCGGCCTTGTGGCGATCCCGGTGCTTTTGCTCGGCGCGGTGTCGCCCTACGCCGTCCGTCTGGCGGTGACCGAGGTCGAGCACGCGGGCGAGGTGGCCGGGCGCCTCTACGCCCTCTCCACCGCGGGGAGCCTGGTGGGCACACTCCTCTCGGCTCTCATCTTCATCCCGCTGGTGGGCACGCGGCGCACATTCCTGATCTTCGCGCTCGCGATCGCGATCGTCGCGGTCCTGGGTCTGCGCCCTGTCCGGCGCTACGCTCTCGCGCCGGCCGCGATCGCGGCGTTGATCGCCCTGCCGGTGGGCACGCTGAAGGCCGACGCCGAGGGCGGGCGCGTGATCTACGAGACCGACACGGAGTATCAGTACGCCCGCGTGGTCGAGCGCACCGACGGCAGTCGCGCACTGGAGCTGAACGAGGGGCAGGCCCAGCACTCGATCTACGAGCCGGGCACCGTGCTCACGGGCGACGTATGGGACGGGCACCTGGTGCTCCCGTTCACCGCACTCGACCGTCCGCCGCGGCGCGTGGCGATCCTCGGCAACGCCGCGGGCACCACCGCCCGGGCCTATGAGGAGTTCTTCCCCGCGACACGCGTGGACGGGGTGGAGATCGACTCGGAGCTCTCGGAGATAGGGCGGCGCTTCTTCGACATGGACAATCCGCGGTTGCATCTCTACCACGAGGACGCCCGCCCCTACCTGCGCCGCTCCGATGCGCGCTATGACGTCATCTCGGTTGACGCCTACCGCCAGCCCTACATACCGTTCTACCTCGCCACGAAGGAGTTCTTCGAGCTGGTGCGGGATCGCCTGGTGCCCGGGGGAGTGGTGATCGTCAATGCCGGCCATCCCGAGGACCAGGACGACCTCGAGGAGGTGCTGACGGCCACCATGCGGGAGGTCTTCCCCCATGTGCTCCGGGACCCGATCGAGGACACGAATACGCTGATCGTGGCGAGCGAGCGCCCACTGTCGGCGCTTGCCCTGCGGCGGCGGGCGCGAGGGCTGCCCGCCGGCCTGCAGCCAACCGCGCTGGAGGCGGCCGACCGTATCGGTGCGCCGCTCGAGGGAGGGCGCGTGTACACCGACGACAAGGCGCCGGTGGAGTGGCTGATCGACAAGTCGATCGTGGACTACGCCGCGGGGGACTGAGGCGAGGGAGAGGAAACCGGATGAGCCACCGCAGGTACGAGCTCGGCAGCTACGAGGAGATGTGCGCCGCCCATCGCTGGGATGTGCCTGAGCGCTACAACATCGCCCGCGACGTCTGCGACAAGCATCCGCGCGAGAAGCTCGCGATGGTCTGGGAGGACTGGCGCGGGAGCGAGCGCAGGGTCACCTTCGGCGAGCTGCAGGATCTATCCAACCGTTTCGCGAACGTGCTCGAGGCGCACGGCGTCGAGGCGGGTGATCGCGTGGCGACGCTGCTTCCCTCGCTCCCGGAGACCGCGGCCGTCTTCCTCGGGACCTACAAGCGGGCGGCGATCCTGCTCTCGATGTCGGTGCTCTACGGAGACGAGGGCATCCAGCACCGGCTGAGCGACTCGGGTGCCAAGGCGATCGTGACGGACGCCGAGAACCGCCACCGGATCCCCGAGGACAGCGTCGAGAAGGTCTTTGTGATCGAAGGCGGAGCGGGTGCGGACGTGGAGCTCGGCCAAGCGCTCGAGCAGGCGTCGGCGTCATACGATCCGGTGGACACCGCGGCGGATGACCCGGCGCAGCTCTACTACTCCTCGGGCACCACGGGCCTGGCGAAGGGCATTCTCCATGCGCACCGCTACCTCCTCGCCCACGAGGAGTTCGAGTTCTGCCACGACGTGCAGGACGGGGAGCTCTTCCACGGCATGGGCGAGTGGGCGTGGGCGGCCGGGATATGCCCGCTGCTCGGCCCGTGGCGCTACGGCGCCACCGCGCTCGTGTACGCACGCAAGGGCGGCTTCGACCCCGAGGAGCAGCTGCGCTTCCTGGCAAGGCACGGGGTGGAGGGGATGTTCACGACGCCGACGGCTCTGCGCGCGATGACCGGCATCGCCAACGCGGGTGAGCGGTTTCCGCTCAAGCGCCTACGCAACGTGTGCTCGGCCGGCGAGCCGCTCAACCCCGAGGTGATCCGCTGGTTTCGCGAGCAGTACGGCCTCACCGTGCTCGATTACTACGGTCTCACCGAGAGCTACCCGCTGTGCGGCAACTTCCCGACCGTCGAGGTGCGCGAGGGGTCGATGGGCCGCCCGATGCCCGGCTGGGATGTGGCGATCCTCGACGAGGACGAGAAGCCCCTGCCGGCCGGCGAGCGCGGAGAGATCTGCCTCCGGGCCCGGTCCAACCCCCACTACCCGCTCGGCTACTGGAACCGTCCCGAGGACACCGAGGAGGTCTTCGGCGGCGAGTGGTTTCACACGCAGGACGCCGCCGAACTCGACGACGACGGCTACGTCTGGTACGCGGGTCGCGCCGATGACGTGATCATCTCTGCCGGCTACCGCATCGGCCCGTTCGAGGTGGAGTCGGCCTGCGTGGAGCACCCGGCGGTGCGGGAGGCCG
>JACCUO010000100.1 GCA_013811765.1 Thermoleophilaceae bacterium
CCCGCGAGGAGCGCCGGGCCACGGCCAGGAGGAGGTGGCGGCGTGGCTGCTCCACGACGGCAAGCCCAAGAGCGTCGAAGACGCCAGGATCTCCACGGTGTATGACGGCGACGGGCGTCAGCGCAGCGCCGGGCTCGAGCTGTGGCTGGCCGACGAGGACTTTCCGCGCCGCGCGTCCGGCAGCGTCCTCGCGGGATCCTCCCTTCAGCTCGAGGGGGTGGACGTTCACGCGGCGATCTTCCGCTGGCGCATGGATAGCCGCGAAGCCGCCGGGGCCTATGAGCTGTGGGTCCGCCGCGAGCCAGAGGCCGCGTGAGGAAGGCGATCATCTGTGACTTCGGCGGGGTGCTCACGACACCGCTGGGGAACTCCTTCGCCGCGTGGTCGCGCGAGTCGGGGATCCCGCTCGAGGACCTGGGCGCCGCGATGGCCTCGGCCACCGAGCGCCACGGTGAACACCCTCTGTTCATGCTGGAGAAGGGCCTCATCGATCAGGACGAGTTCACCCGCCGGATGGAGCTGGAGCTCGGCGATGGGCGCCGGCTCGACACGATGGGCGACGTCCTCTTCAGGTACCTCGAGCGAGATGCCGAGATGATCGGCTACATGCGTGAGCTGCGCGACCGCGGGCTGCGCACGGCGCTGCTGACCAACAACGTGCGCGAGTGGGAGCCTGTCTGGCGGGCCATGCTGCCGGAGATCGACGAGATCTTCGAGGTGGTCGTGGACTCCGCCTTCGTCGGAATGCGAAAGCCCGAGCCTGAGATCTACGCGCTCACCGTCGACCGCCTGGGCGGCGGGATCGAGCCCGCCGACTGCGTGTTCGTCGACGACATGTCCGTCAACTGCGATGCCGCCGGCCGCCTGGGTATGACGGCTGTGGTCTTCGAAAGCGCGGCGCAGGCGCGCGTGGAGGTCGAGGCCGCGCTGGGCCGCCTATGAACGATAAAGAGACGCGAGACCCTGCGCTTGAGGAGCGCGCCACGTCGGCAGAGCCTTGGTGGCTGCGCGGCGGGCCTCACACCTCGTGGCCTCGCTCTTTGCGCGTTGGGTCCGCGTCTCGGGCGAAACTCAAACACCCGTGGAAGCCGGGGTCAAGGGCGTCCGGCCTAAGATTTGCGCTCTTTGCGGGCAAAGGACGGATGCAGATCAGGATCCCTATTCCACGCGGCGATCCGGGTCGCCGGCGCATGACCGCGCGGACCACAATCCGGCTGCGCGCCGGCGAGCCCGGCGGGCGAGTGCCCGGAACCGCTCGGCATGCCGCACGTTCGGTGGAATGGTCAGGGGCACCGCGAATCCCTCCGCCACCAGCAGCTCGTTGAACTGCCGGCGATCCGGAAGCCGCAGGTAGATCAGCGCGCGCCCATAGCGGTCGCGGTCCTCCACGTCACGCTCCACCATCACCCGCAGCCCCGGAGGCAGCAGCCGCTTCGCGAAAGCCGACGCCTCCCGCCCGAAACATTCCTGCCCACCGAAGACCTCCGGGGTGTCCACACCGATCAGCCTGCTCTTTCCGGCCGAGCGCAGCACCACGGTATCCCCGTCGACGACCCGAACGACCGCGTCATTCCCGGCGGGGAGCCCCCGATCCCTGCCGGGCGACCCTGAGCGGAACTCCTGCAAGCCGGCACCGCCGGCAAGGGCCGCAACCACGCCGACGAACGCCCACAACCGCCTCCGGTTTCGCCTGCTCAAGCCAGGGCCGGCGGCTCAGTTGTTGCTGCCGAGCCGGTCCCAGCAGTACAGCTCGACGGCCTCTGTCGCGAGCTCCACCGTCCGCTCAAGCGACAGCCACGGCAACACCGTGTCGAGCGCCTGCTCCTCGCTGATGCCGGCCTCGAAAGCCTCATCGCCCCGGAAGCCCGCGGCTATCTTCAGTGCCTCACGGCGGTTCTCGCCGAGACGGGGGAAGGCCTTCAGCAGGAAGTCCTTGTTGGCTATCGGGTGCCCTACCTCGAGCGAGGCGTGCCAGGCGGCGAGCATGGAGAGGTCATCCTCGTCGAGGACCTCCACGGCCTTGGCGTAATGCACCTGTAGCTCGTCGTCCGGGATCTCGTCCACCCAGGCGCGCACGACCTCGCCCAGCAGTTGGCGGCGCGCCTCGCGCCCGACGGCCTCGGCGACGACCCTTATTGCCTCGTGGGGCTCTATGAAGCACAGTGGCATGGATCGCACGGTACGGTGCGGGTCCGACGGAAGATGGCAATCGGTGCGGTGCCGCTAGGCCGGCTCCGCGGCCAGCGTGCGCTCGGGGCCCCAGCTGCAGAGTGCCGGCTGCCCGGGACATCCGGCGCAGAGAGCGAGGTGAGGGCGGTCGGACGGTCTGAAGCTCCCGCTGACCACACCGGCCGCCAGCTCGACCAGGCGCCGCTCCAGCTCGGGCGCCTCGGCCGTCCCGAATACGCTCGCCACAGGCTCCTCTGGGCACTCCAGGAAGCAGTAGGTCACCTCGACGCGATCATGGCCCGCACGCAAGGCCGCCAGCGCGTAGACGAGGCGCTGTGTCTCGTATGCCTCCGCCGTGAGGAGGGCGGGGTCGCGCTCGCCGAGGCGGTCGCTCTTGTAGTCGACGATCAAGACCCCTCGGTCCTCGACGGCGTGAACGTCGACCACGCCGTTGATCAGCAGGCTGCGCCCGCCGGCACCGTCGGGCTCGAGGGAGAAGGCGAAGGGAAGCTCGGTCCGGACCCGGGCGGCCGAGGCGATCCGCCGGCGCAGGGGCGAAGCCGCAAAGCGCTCGACCATCGAGCACAGGTCGTTCACGTCGGCAGGCCGGACCTCCTCCCCGTGCGCGTCGATCAGCTCCTCGACCCGCTCGGCGGGGGGCACCGTCGGCACCGCGAAGTCCATCTCCTCCAGGAGTAGGTGGATCAGCGAGCCGCGCAGCAGCGCGGGGAGGGGACTCGGCGACTCGGCGGGAGGGCTGGGACCCGTCACCCCTGGCCCCGGCCGGACGGGCTGCTCGCCAACGTGTCCGCCCGGCAGCCGGAGCGCCCGCTCGAGGTAGAAGCGGTACCCGCAGCGCTTGTAGCTCTCGAGGCCGGAGTAGCTGAGCCGGCCGACCGGCAGCGCGGCAGGCACGGCCGGAGCCCCCAAGGCAGGGGCCTGGAGCGCGTCGAGCCCGACAGGCTCGGGAAGTGGAGTGGCGGGGCGGCTGTCGGCAGCCGGCAGCGTTGTGTCGAGCTCGTCGGGGCGGACCTCCTCCAGGCGCACCCCGGGGCGCTCCGCGAGGGCCGCGCGGACCCACCGCATCGGCTCCTCCATGTCGCTCGCCTCGGGCAGCTTTTCGAGATCGGTGGCACCGCTCAGGATCAGGTGCTCCTGCGCGCGCGTGGCCGCCACGTAGAAGACCCGCCGCTCCTCCTCCTCGTCCTCGCGCTTCTGGCGCTTTTTGATCTGCACGAGCTGGGCGCTGTCCATCCTCCCCCCCTGGATCGAGGCGAGCCGGATGCCGACGCTGCCGTCCTCCGTGATTCGCAGCGCGGAGTCGTCCTCGCGGCCCTTCTTGCCGAGGTCAGCCACGCAGACCACCGGGAACTCGAGGCCCTTGGCCCGGTGCACAGTCATCAGGCGCACGGCGTCCACATCCTCGGACTCGAGCGGCGCCTGGCCCTCGCGCTCGGACACCAGGTCACGCTCGGCAACGAAGTCGATGAACGCGCGCAGGTCGCGCCCCTCCTCGGCCTCGAACTCGCGCGCCATCCGCATCAGCTTGCGCACGTTGGCCATGCGCCGTCCGCCCGCGGGCAGCGCGAGCACCGCCCGGTCATACCCCGACTCGGTGACCGCACGGTCGATCAGCCGCTCCAGCGACACCCGTGGAGCGTCCCGGCGCTGCGCACGAAAGCGCGGGACGAACGCTTCGATCCGGCGCAGGTCCCCGTCCGGCAGCGCCGCTGCAAGCGCCGCGCCCGGGCCCTCCCGCCCGCAGCCGTCGGCCGGCACGAGCCGCTCGAGCGCGTCCCAGGCAC
>JACCUO010000146.1 GCA_013811765.1 Thermoleophilaceae bacterium
CGTCCATGAAGATGATGCAGGGGTTGTTCTGCTTGGCCTGCTCGAAGAGGTCGCGCACTCGTGAGGCTCCCACGCCCACGAACATCTCGACGAAGTCGGACCCCGAGATGGAGAAGAACGGAACGCCCGCCTCGCCGGCCACGGCGCGCGCGAGCAGCGTCTTGCCGGTGCCGGGCGGCCCGTAGAGCAGGACCCCCTTCGGTATTCGCGCACCGAGAGCCTGGAACTTCTTCGGGTTCTCGAGGAACTCCTTTATCTCGTGCAACTCCTCGACGGCCTCGTCCACCCCGGCCACGTCGCGGAAGGTGATCTTCGGGGCGTCCACCGACATCCGCTTGGCGCGCGACTTGCCGAAGGACATGACCTTCGAGCCACCACCCTGCATCTGGTTGATGATGAAGAGCCAGAACAGCAGGAAGATCACGAACGGCAGGATGTACACGAGCGCGGTGGTCCAGCCGCTGCCGGACTTCGCCTTGACCTCGATCGGGACCTTCTCGGCGCGCAGGTTGTTGACCAGGTTCTGCTCGGTGTTGTCGGGATAGGCGGTCTTGTACTTCTTGCTCTCGTCCCCCCGGACGGACTTGAGCTCGACGTCGATCCGGTTGTTTTTCGTGTTGAGCGTGACCTCCTTGACCCTGTCCGCTTCGAGCTGAGCGAGAAACTCGGTATAGACCGGGTCAGGCGGGCGATCGTTCGGGCTGATCAGCCTCTGCGCAAAGAAGGCGAGAACGACCACGATCAGGATCGGGAAAAGGGCGCTTTTGAAGAATCTGCTCACAGGAAAGGGACCGCGGGCGCGGGGTGAAACGAAAGCCTAGCAAGGGGGTAGCTGCGCTTCCCCGCCTTCGGCCGGGCGCCCGGCCCCGGTCCTGTGCCCTGCCAGGGGGGACTTCGCGGCCGGGTCTCGGGGCTCACTCGCTCGGAGGGGGCTCCCGCAGCACGGCGACGTAGGGCAGGTTGCGGAACCGCTCGGCGTGGTCGAGGCCGTAGCCGATCACGAACCGATTGGGTATCTCAAAGCCCGTGTAGCGGATTGGCAGGTTGACCTTGCGCCGCTCCGGCTTGGTGAGCAGTGCACACACCTCGAGGGTGCCAGGGTCGCGCGCCGTCAGCGTGCGCAGCAGATAGGACAGCGTCAGGCCGGAGTCCACGATGTCCTCCACGATCAGCACGTCGCGGCCCTCGATCGAGGCGTCAAGATCCTTGAGGATCCGCACGACGCCGCTCGAGTCGGTCGAAGAGCCGTAAGAGGCGACCGCCATGAAGTCCACCTCGCACGGAACCTCCAGGTGGCGCATGAGGTCCGAGAGGAAGAACATCGCGCCCTTGAGCACTCCCACGAGCAGCAGCGTCCGCCCCGCATAGTCGCGCGAGATCTCCTCGCCGAGCATCCTCACCCTGTGCGCGAGGTCATCGCGCTGGACGAGCACGTCTCCGATGGCAGGATCCTTCACGGGGCGCGAGAGTCTAGGTCACCCGCCGCGCCGAGAGACCGACCGACCGTGGATCGCCCGGCTCGGCGGCGAAGCGCTCGTCGAGGGCAACCCCCGCCACCCAGACGATGCCCTCACGCGACTCCACGATCGGCAGCGAGTGCCGCAGTGCCCGCGGAACCTTGCGGTCGGTGAAGAGATCCTGAAGCGTCTTCGTGCCCCCGAGACCGGTCGGGCGGATGCGGTCCCCGTCGCGCCAGGCACGCACCGTGAGGGCCCCGCCGAGCGCCCGTGCAGACACCAGCACCTCGCCCCTCCCCGGGACGGCTTCGACCTCCCAGGCACCGAATCGCGTTACACCCGGCACCGAGAGAGAGACCGCCTCCGGTTGCGCGGGATCTTTGTCGCGCCTGAACCGAAGCGTCCCGTACTCCACGTTGGCCGTGACACCCCCGCCCAGGTCGAGCGACCGGCTTCCGCCGCGACCGCCGAGGGCGAGGATCGCGGCGGCCTCTGCTCGGGACAGCGAGAAGGGCTCGCCCGCCGTCCGTTGGCCGAGCTCGCGCAACGCAAGCCGCGCGAGCGCCGGGTGCAGCTCTGCAAGCCCGGCCAGCTCGACTGCCGGGCCCCCGCCGAGCGCCTCGAGCGCGCTCGCCACGACGGCGTCCAGCAGCTCAGACTCCTCGCGCAGGAGCTGCGCGGTCTCGGTGACCGTGCGCTCGGCCCCCGGGTTCAGCGATCGGAGCGCCGGGAGCAGGTCGTGCCGGACGCGCACGCGGGCGAAGCGGGGATCCTGGTTTGAGGCATCCTCACGCCACTTGAGCCCCCGTTCACGGCAGTAGGCGCGCGTCTGCTCGCGGGTGACGCTCAGGAGTGGCCGCACCAGCCGGCCTCGGCGCGCCTCCATGC
>JACCUO010000157.1 GCA_013811765.1 Thermoleophilaceae bacterium
CCGGCGGGGTTCACCGTCCGGGAGTCCGCCCTCGTGGGCTGGGCCGGGCTGCGTGGGGCGATCCCGATCGTGCTGGCCACCTTCCCGGTGATCGAGGGGGTCGAGCACGCGGGCTCGTTCTTCAACATCGTCTTCTTCGTCGTCCTGACCTCGACCCTGATCCAGGGCGCCACCTTCGACCCCCTCGCGCGAGCGCTCGGGCTGACCACCAGCGAGCCCGCGCTCTCGGAGCCCCTGCACGAGGTCGGCATGATCCGAGCGCTGGGCGCCGAGGTGCTGGAGTTCCGGGTGCGCGACGGGGACGCAATCGCGGGCCGGCTCGTGAACCAGCTGATGCTGCCCCGCGATGCCCTTGTCAGCGTGATCGTTCGGGATGACGAGGCGCTGCTGCCGCGGGGGTCGACGGAGATCGCCGCTCGCGACCGTCTCCACATTCTCGTGCGGGAGTCCGCCCACGCCGAGGTGGAAGACCTGTTCGAGCGGTGGCACAACGGTCCGATCGAGCAGCCGGAGGCTCAGCTGCCGGTTCTGCGCGGCCGCCCGCCGATCTTCTCCGTGAAGCCGTGGCGCACAGAGCAGGGCGACCCGGCAGCCCCGGACGATGTCGAGGGGATCTCGGTCGTACGGGTGGTGCGCACCAGGCGCGAGCAACGCGGCGCCCTGCTGGTGCTGGCCGATGGCCGAATGGCGGTCACGGGCGAGGGGGTGGTGGCCACGGGGGGGGCGGCACAGCTCCTGCGCTACTGCCGGGAGCGCATCCGCCGCGCCAAGAGCGAGCAGGCACGCGCGTGGTGGCAGGAGGTGGCCGGCGTGGTCTCGCAGGCGGGCCTGCGTTAAGAGGCGATCCGCCGACGGGCTACCGCTCGAGCAGCAGGGCGCTCCAACCGCGATCGGCAAGTCTCCGGCGCTCGGATAGGGGCGCGAACGCAGCTGCCACCTCATCCGCCTCGTCTTCCAGCAGGCCGGAGACGATCAGCCACCGAGGGAGGTCCCGCATCAGCTCCGCCACGCCCAGCAGCAGGGGGCGCATAAGGTTGGCGGCAACCACATCGGCGGCTGGAGACGCTGCAGCGCGCAGGTCGAGCCGCTCTACGCGCTCGAGGCACACACCGTTGTGATCAGCGTTGGCCGTCGTGGCCTGCACCGCCAAGGGATCGAAGTCGATGGCGGTGACGGGGGCGAACCCCAGCCGCGCCGCGGCTATCGCGAGCACGCCGGAACCACAGCCCAGGTCACAGAGGGAGCCACGCGTGCCGCCCCGGGCCAGCTGGAGCAGCAGCTCGAGGGAGAGGCGCGTGGTGGCATGGGCGCCGGTGCCGAAGGCCTGGCCGGGGTCGATCGGCAGGTCGATCATGCCCGGCCCCGCGGCCGCTTTCTCCCACGGCGGCCGCACGTAAAGCCGCTCGCCGATGAGCACCGGCACGTGAAACCGCTTCCAGCGCTCCTCCCAGTCGTCGGGCACCTCCGCGGAGGAGACGCTGACGCGGACCCCGCCCACCTGCGCCTCCCCCGGATCCAGCTCCGGGAGCTCGCCGGGTACCCCGTAAACGGCCAGCTCCACCACGCCGTCGCCGTCCACCTGCTCGACGCCCGAGGGCGCGAGCTCGAGCAGGGCCGCCAGAACCAGCTCGGCCGCCTCGGCAGGCGCGCGGACAGCCAGGCGGATCAAGGCGCCGCAGGAGCTGCGGGCTTCATCCGCGCGCGCGGCCCGGGCAAGCCATCACCGGAGCGCTCTACGCACCTTGGAGAAGAGCGACTCGCCCTCGGCCTCACGCAGATTCTCTTCGGTCACGGTCTCGCGTAGCTCCTCCAGCAGCTCGCGCTGGCGGGAGGTGAGGTTTCGCGGGATGACCACGTTGAGCACCACCCGTTGATCGCCGGTGCGCCCGCGGCCCGGTATTGGCATTCCGCAGCCCTTCAGCTCGATCACCGTCCCCGATTGGGTGCCGGCCGGAACGTCCACCTCCTCTTCGCCCTCCAGCGTGGCCACCGTGACGACGGTGCCGAGCGCCGCGTCGGGGGCTGGAACGTCCACCACCGATACGAGGTCGCTGCCGTCCCGCAGAAAGCGGTGGTCCTCGCGGACCCGCACGAGAACGTAGAGGTCGCCGGGCGGGCCGCCGCGTTCGCCGGCGTGCCCGCGCCCGGTGAGACGCACCCGCTGCTCATCGGATATCCCCGCCGGGATGTCCACCGCCAGGGTAACCGACGATCCGTGGCGCCCCGCGCCGCCGCAGGCAGAGCAGGGCGTGCGCGCAAGCTTGCCGTCACCCCCGCAGGCATCGCAGGGGTGGCTTCGCACCAGCTGCCCGAACGCCGTCTGTGCCACGCTGCGCAGTTCGCCCGCCCCTCCGCATCGCTCACACGTCTCGATCGGCGTACCGGGCTCCGCCCGGTTGCCGTGGCAGCGCTCGCATGCCTGTACCGACTCGTATTCGACGTCCACCCGCGGGCCGCGGGCGGCCTCCTCCAGCGAGATCTCGACCTCCACTCCGACGTCCGCGCCCTGAAGGGGGCCGGGGCCCTGTCCGCGGCCGAACGGATCGCCCCCGAAGAATGCCTCGAAGATGTCGCCGAACGTGGAGCCCTGCGAAGGCGGCGCATAGCCGCGCGAGTCGAGCCCCTCCCACCCGTAGCGGTCGTAGACCGCCCGCCGGTCGGGGTCGGAGAGCACCTCGTAGGCCTCCGCGGCGGCCTTGAACTTCTCCTCGGCCTCGGGGTCGTGGTTGTTGACGTCCGGATGCAGCTCGCGGGCAAGCTGGCGGAACGCCTTCTTGACCTGCCCTCCCTCTGCACCGCGCGGCACGCCGAGGAGCTCGTAGGCGTCACGCCTCATTCGTCGTAGAGCTCCGCCACGAAGCGCGACAGTTCGGATGCCGCCTGCCGCACGGCCATGATCGCCACGGGATAGTCCATCCGCAGCGGGCCGAGTACGGTGACGGCGCCCAGGTTCCGTCGGGCCACGCCGTAGTTGGCGGCCACCATGCTCACCGAGCGGAGTGCGGGCGTGGGGTTCTCGCTGCCGATCCGCAGGTACACGCTCGGCTCGGACAGCGAGGCGCGCATGACCGCGAGCAGTGCCACCCGTCGCTCGAGCGCATCGAGGAGAGCCGAAAGCTGGGGCAGCTCCTGGAACCGGTGCTCGGAGAGCAGGCGCGCGGCGCCGTCCACGAACAGGGTGTCCCCCGCGCTGTCCTCGAGCTCCATGAAGGCGGGCGCGAGCGTCTCGAGGAAGGCGCGCTCGCGTGTGTCGAGGTCAATCGCGGTGAGCTTGCCGTGAAGCATCCGCGCGCCGACTTCCATGCCTCCCATCACCTCGTTCAGGTAGCTACCCGCCCAGGCCACGAGGCCCGCGTCCAGAGGGTGGTCATAGGAGATGACCCGCTTGGTCACGCCTCCGGTGGAGGTGATCACCACCACCATCGCGACCTGCGGCTGGAGCAGCAGCACCTCGACGCGGTGGATGGTGGCCGTCTCGATCGGCGGGGCGGAGACCATCGCGAGCAGGTTGGTCACCTGGGAGAGCTGCTCGGTGGTGGCCCGCATCGCGTCGTCCACCTCGCGGCGGATGGTGGTCAGCTCGACCGGCTTTCGCACCGCCG
>JACCUO010000180.1 GCA_013811765.1 Thermoleophilaceae bacterium
TTGTAATCGGGGTGAATGCCTTGCCTCATCGCCTGATGGAGTTTAGCGGGGGCGAATGGCGACCGCCTGTGGCCTAGGACGGTTGTGAGCGATCGACGGGAGGTCTACAGTGGCGGCGATGGCCATAGCTCACCGCATGACCGCGGAGGAGTTCATCGCGGCCCCCGAGCCGCAGCGCGGGCGGCCGTGGAATCTGGTGGACGGTGAGGTCGTCGTGAACGACCCCACGATGGTGCACGGCGACAGCCAGGCGGCGATCTACTCGGCGCTGCTCGCGTGGTCCCGGGCCGAGGTGGGGCGCGGAAAGGCGCCGTGGCCATGTGATGTTCAGCTCGACGAACGCAACGTCTACGTGCCGGACGTCCTCTGGTATCGCGAGGACCGCGTCCCGGCCTCGCAGTCCCCGCCGCCGTATCCGGTCCCCGATCTCGCGGTCGAGGTGCGCTCCCCTTCGACATGGCGATATGACACGGGCCGCAAGAAGGCCGTCTACGAGTCCGGCGGCCTGCGCGAGCTGTGGCTTGTAGACACCTCGTCCCTGTCGATCCTCTTGTTCCGGCGTTCGAGCCCCCGGGCGCCCGGGTTCGACGCGGCGCTTGAGCTGGGCCGGTCGGATCGGCTGACATCGCCGCTGCTGCCGGGGTTCGAGCTCGATGTCGGCGACGTTTTCCCGTCGGTTCGCGATCAGCGGGCTTAATCGGGCCGTCAGCGCTCGGCGCACCGTCAGCGCTCGTCGCGCGGTGAGCCCTCGTCACGCCGGCGGAACAGGTCACCCAGCGACCCCTTGACCCGTGCCCACCAGGTGCCAGGGTGTGCGAAGCCCGCCGGCGGCGGCTGCTTTGCGCGTACCAGCTCGATCCAGCGGTCGAGCGGCAGCGTCCCGTCGATGAGGCTCGCCAGCGCCGAGGTCACGGGGGCCGCGAGCCCCGCCCGCTCGATCGCTCGTGCCAGCAGCGGCACCGTCTCGAGCGCCTCCACCGCCTGCCCCCCAAGCCGGCCCGGAATATCTGCCGCCGCCACGCCGCCCGCCAGCAGCTCGCCGGCACTGCGATTGCGCGAGGTCGGTGCGAGCGCGGTGGCCACGAGGTCACCGGTGCCACTGCGGCCGACAAAGGTACGTGGCTTGCCGCCCGAGACCTCTGCGAGAGAGAGCACCTCGAGGAAGATGTCCGCGGCCGCCATTCCAGCGGCGTTGAGGCCCTGGGACTGCGTGGCGCCCACGGCCACCGCGGCCGCGTTCTTGGCGATACCCGCGAGCTCCACCCCGACCGGGTCATCCGAGACCTCGCAGACCACGCCCGAGCGTTGAAAGGTCTCCGCCACACGGTGCGCGAGCGGCTCGGAGCGGGAGGCACACACGAGACCCGCCCCCGTCTCGAACATCTCCCGGGCGTGGGCGGGGCCTCCGACGCATGCCGTGCGCTCGGCGCCGAAGATGCGCTCGAGCGCCACCGTCGGGGGCGTTCCGTCAGGCCATACGAGTCCCTTCGCGAGCGAAACGACACCTGCGGTCTTGGCAACACCGAGCCGCTCGATCTCCGCGAGGGCCTCCCCGAGGCCTCTGGACGGTACGGCGAGGAAAACCAGGTCGGGGCGGTCGAACTGATCGTCGCGCGCCGTGAAGGTGCGTATGTTGAGCGTGTCGGGCAACTCCACACCCGGCAGGTAGCGCGCGTTTTCCGCGTCGGCGGTCATCCGCTCCGCCTGCGCCGCGGTGCGGCAGAGCAGCGTCGTGCGGATTCCGGCACGCTCGAGCAGGAGCGCGACCGCCGTACCGAAGGAGCCCGCGCCGACCACTGTGGCCCGGCGGGGATGCTGGCCTGGATAGCGGAGCTTCGGGCTGATGCGCGGGGACGCTATCGCGGCGGGTGCCGCGTCTTCGCGGCGCTCGGTCCTCTCGCCCTACCGTGGGTCCGGCGCCCGCGCCAGGACCGCGAGCGCCAGCTTGCGGCTCGCCTCGTCGAGCATCTCCCCGTCGAGCAGCGCGACCCCCGCCCCTGCGCCCCCCTCCGCACGCTCGAGTGCTTCGACGATCGCCTCCGCCCTCGAGAGCTCCTCCTCGGTCGGTGAGAAGGCCTCGTTGAGCGGCTCTATCTGCGTCGGGTGCAGCGCCCACTTGCCGTCGTAGCCGAGCTCGCGGGCGCGTGCCGCCGCCGCGCTGAGGCCGTCGATGTCGTCTATCTGGAGGTGAGGGCCGTCGATGGCCTGGAGACCTGCCGCACGCGCCGCGACCAGCACGGCGTCGAGCGTGAAGGCCCACCGGTCCGGATCGTGGCGCGCGCCCGGCGGGCGGCCCAGCGAGGCAGCCAGGTCGGCATAGCCCACGATCAGCGCCTCCAGCCGCGAGCTTGCGGCGGCGATCTCGTTCACGTGCACGAGACCGGCGGCGGTCTCGATCAGCGCCTGCAGGCCGACAGGGCTCTCGCGCCCGCCGGCCGGCTCCGAGCGCTCGAGCAGGCGCTCGACCGGCGCGAGGGCGGCGGCGGCCTCCACCTTCGGCACTATGAGCGTGCCGAGGGCGTCACCCGCGCGGCGGGCGAGCTCGTTCACGTCGTCCTCGAACCAGGGCGTGTCCGTGCCGTTGATGCGCACGGCGATCGAGCGCGCCTGAAATCCGCCCTCGCTCACCGCGGCCACGGTGGCCTCGCGCGCCTCGTCCTTGTGTGCGGGCGCGACACCGTCCTCGAGATCGATCACGATCTCGTCCGCGGGCAGCGTCTTCGCCTTGACGAGCATGCGCTCGGACGAGCCCGGAACCGACAGGCAGGAGCGGCGGGGCCTCGTCACGTGCCCAACATACTGCGCGGCTTCCAATAATCTGCCCGTCGTGCAGACGGGCGAACGCATCAAGGTGGGCGGCCCCCACTTCGAGGACTTCGAGATCGGGCAGCTCGTGGACGACGCGCCCGCGCTCACCCTCACCGCCGGCCACGCCGCACTCCACCAGGCGCTGCTCGGCGACCGCCTGCGGCTCCCGCTCGACGCCGCGTTGAGCCGCGAGGTCACGGGCCGCGATGAGGCGCTCGCGCATCCGAACCTCGTCTGCGACGTGGCCATCGGGCAGTCCACCGGCCCCACCCAGCGCGTGCGGGGAAACCTCTTCTACCGCGGCCTCGTGCTGCTGCGACCGGTCCACATCGGCGACACGCTGCGCACCTCCACGGAGGTCGTCGGCTTGAAGCAGAACCGTCCCGGTTCGGGAACAGGCCTCGTGGCGCTGCGCATGCATACCGAGAACCAGCACGGTGAGCCGGTGCTCGACTTCTGGCGCTGCCCGATGATCCCGCTGCGCGACCCCGAGGCCACCACCGGCCACGCCGGCAGCTTCGAGGAGATTCCGAAGGAACTGGACATGGAGGAGGTCGGGAGAGCCATCCCGTACGACTGGCACCTGGACCGCTACCGCGAGCTCGTGTCAGGCGAGCACTTCTCCGATGTGGTGCCGGGCACCGTCTACGAGGTCGAGGGGCGCGACACCGTCACGGCGGCACCGGAGCTGGCCCGGCTGACCCTGAACGTGGCGATGACGCACACCGACGCCGGCGCGGGCGCGCACGGCCGCCGCCTGGCCTACGGCGGGCACACGATCGCCGTGGCCGCCGCCCAGGCCACACGGGCGCTGCCCAACCTGGTG
>JACCUO010000216.1 GCA_013811765.1 Thermoleophilaceae bacterium
GCGCAGCTTCTCGCCGGCCACCGTGCGCTCAAGGCCCTTGGCGTCGGCCAGCCAGTCCAGCCTGCCGACCTCGAGGCCCAGGTACTCCGCCAGCGCCCCGACCGACGGAATCTCGGGCACCGGCCAAGGCCGCCTCCCCATGGCGAGCTCCGCGACCAGCCAGCGACGCACCCGGGGGGCAGGGGCTCCAGGGACCGGCCGCATCTCTCGCAGCTGTAGGTCGATGTACGCCGCGAGCTCGCGGGGACGGTCCCCCGGCCTGCGCACGTACGCGGCGAGCACCGCACGCACGAGGGAGTCGATCCAGGCGGGAGGAGGTTCGAGCACCTGACCTGCCCGGATGACGAGGGCGGTCTCGTTCCAGGGCCCGGCGAGGAACGCGTCGGCCAGGGGACCGGACAGCTGTGCGAAGGTGTGGCGGTCATGCATCGCTGACCCAGGATGGCGACGCCGCGGGCCGACTGCTCTCCGCCGTGCGCGCCCTGATCTGCCACCTTGGGGGAGCAGGAGGGGGCTCGCGATGCGTTGCTCGTCTCACACCTGTGTCCCCGGGGTAGCCCCGGAGAGGGCAAGGCGCCCGAAGGCGCGTTCACCCGACTCGGCCACGCAGCGTCGCCGGAGGATCCTACCGCCCCCGTTCGTCCACCCGGCAGGGTGGGACTCGATGCAGGGTCGTGACAAACCGGTCTTGTGCCGTTACCGGTGCCCGGCCAGGCTCTCGACATGTCCTCAGACCCATGTGCCGGCCGGCCGGGCGCGGAATGGTGACAAGTGGCCCCAGCCTCGCTAGCCTCGGCCGGGAGATGCTGTCAGCCGAGGCCCAGTTTCACCGCCTGTCGGTCGAAGACGTGCATCGCATGGCGGAGGCCGGCGTTCTGCGCGAGGAGGATCGCGTCGAGCTCATCGACGGCGTGCTCATCGACGTGAATCGGCCCGGTGCCTCGCACAGCTCGGCCGTCGCATGGTTGACTCGGCACTTTGCAGGCGCGGTCGGCGAGCGGGAGGTCCGCGTTCAGGACGTGCTGCTGGTGGAGGGCGGGTTTTTTCTGCCAGATCTCATGGTGATCGATCCACCGCCCCGTGACCGGCATCCATCGACCGCGGCGCTGGTTGTGGAGGTGGCCGCCACCACCCAGCGCCACGACGCGTGGAAGGCTCCGCGGTACGCGGCGGCCGCTGTTGGCGAGTACTGGATCGTGGACCTGGTCGCACGGGCGGTGGCCGTGCATCGCGACCCACGCGCGAGCGGCTATCAGGACGTCACTCGTCACGGGGAAGGCGAGCGGATCCCCACGCCCGTCGGTGCGCCCGAGGTCGAGATCGCTGCGCTCCTGGGGCCAAGCGGGTAGTTTCCTACCGTGGTAGCATAACAGCGTGACTAGCCAGAAGCGGTCGATCTCGTTCGATGGATCTGTCCTCGCGGAAGCCGAACAGCGAGCTGCCGCCGCCGGCGGCAATCTCTCGGCATTTGTCAACGCCGCAGTGCTGCGAGAGCTGAAGGTCACTCGTGGCCTCGAGCTTCTCGCCGAGGATGAGGCGCAGTTCGGTCCCGTGTCCGACGACGTGCGTTCTGAGATCGCCGCACAGTGGCCGGCCTGACGCTCGACGCCGGCGCGCTCATCGCATACGAACGTGCCGACTCACGAGCTCGTGAGATCCTCGCTGCCGCATTCGCCCGCGGGGTCGTTCCCACGATCCCGTCCGTAGCGATCGCTGAGGTTTGGCGTGGAGACGCCCAGGATGCTCGTGTGGCCCGGCTCCTGAAGGCCTGCGCGGTCGAGCCGCTCGACGAGCGGCGAGCCCGTGGCGCTGGGGCACTACGGCGCTCAGTCGAGGGGGCCGGGACGATCGACGCTTGCATCGCGCTGGGCGTCCGCCACCGCGGCGATGCGCTCGCGACATCGGATCCGGAACATATGCGCCGCCTTCTCGGTCCCGGCGCCACGATCCTGACGGTGTAGCCCCGCGCGAGCAGCCCTCGCGCCGGTGGCCTCTACCCTCGGTCATCGCGATGCCGGCATCAGAGCAGAGCCCCGTCGCGTCCGCTTCGCCGCTGCGACTCAGCGTCCTCGACCAGTCCCCGATCCCCGAGGGGTCCTCCGGCGCGCAGGCGCTCGCCAACACGCTGGACCTGGCCTCGCTTGCCGACGAGCTCGGTTACCAGCGCTACTGGGTGGCCGAGCACCACGGAACCCCGACGCTCGCCGGGGCGAGCCCCGAGGTCCTCGTCGGCCCGATCGCCGCACGCACGGATCGGATCCGGGTGGGCAGCGGTGGCGTGATGCTCCCCCATTACAGCCCGTGGAAGGTGGTGGAGAGCTTCAGCGTGCTGAGCGGGCTGTTCCCCGGCCGGATCGATCTCGGTCTCGGACGGGGGGCGAGCGCCGACGCGGTCACGACCCACGCCCTCCAGCGCGATCGCCGGGTGCCGGCGCCCTATGACTTCGCCGATCAGCTCGCCGAGCTCGTCGCCTACCTCGAAGAAAGGCCCCCGCCCGACAGCCGCTTCGCCGGGCTCGGGCCGCTACCGGGACTTCCCGCCGGCCCCGAGCCGTGGCTGCTCGGCTCTTCCCTTCAAAGCGCGATCTGGGCGGGGCAGCTCGGCCTGTCCTATGCCTTCGGGGACTTCATCAACCCGAAGGGCCGCGAGATGACCCATCTCTACCGCGAGAGCTTCGTGGCCTCGCAGAGCCTGCAGGCGCCGCGGGTGGCCGTCTGCGTCTCTGCCATCTGCGCCGAGACCGACGCCGAGGCCCGGCGGCTGGCCTCCAGCGTTCAGATGAGCGCAGCCGTACATCAGGACGGGAACTCGATCCCGGTGCCGCCCGTCGAGAAGGCCCTGCGCTTCCTCGAGCAGCGGGAGCCGCAGGAGAATGCGGCACCCCGCCGGGCCATCCTCGGCTCCCCCGCCACCGTGCGTGCCGGCCTGGAGGAGATCGCGCGCGAGTACGGTGCCGCGGAAGTCATGGTGGTCACGATCACGCACTCACACGCGGCCCGGCGACGCTCGTACGAGCTTATTGCGGAGGTGTTCGAGCTCGAGCACCACGAGAATCCATAACAAGGCATGGCCCCTCTTCCCGGAACCCCCGAGCACCCCCTGCGAGTCGCGATAGTCGGCTCCGGTCCCGCCGGGTTCTACTCCGCCGGGCACCTGCTGGGAGCGAAGGACGTGACGGTCGAGGTCGATCTGTTCGACCGGCTCCCGACACCCTTCGGGCTCGTTCGCGCCGGCGTGGCACCCGATCACCCCAAGATCAAGTCGGTCACCCGCGTGTACGAGAAGACCGCCGCCAGGCCGGGATTCCGCTTCTTTGGGAACGTCGAGGTGGGCAGTGACCTGAGCCATGCCGAGCTGAAGGGCCACTACCACGCGGTGATCTACGCGGTCGGCGCAGAGACCGACCGCAGCTTGGACATCGAGGGAGAAGACCTGCCCGGCAGCTGGGCGGCCACCGAGTTCGTGGCCTGGTACAACGGCCATCCCGACTACCGCGAGCTCGACTTCGACCTGTCATGCAGGCGGGCCGTGGT
>JACCUO010000220.1 GCA_013811765.1 Thermoleophilaceae bacterium
GGGGGATAGTGGTGTCACGGTCGCTGCGGGTGGGGGGGTATGACCTCGACGAGGCGGTGGGGGCGCGGCTGCGGAGCAACTACGGCCTCGCGATCGGCGAGACCACGGCCGAGCGGGTAAAGCTCGAGGTGGGCGGCGTGGTGCCCGACGCGTCGGAAGGCCATTGCGACGTGAAGGGCAGAGACCCCATCTCGGGGCTCCCGCGACAGGTCGAAGTGACGAGCGAGCAGATGCGCCAGGCGCTCGAAAATTCCGTGACGGAGATCTTGGCCGCGGTCAAGGCCGCGCTCGAGGAAACCCCTCCCGAGCTCGCCTCGGACATTTTCCAGCGCGGAATAGTGCTCGCGGGGGGCGGCGCGCTCCTGCGTGGCTTCGCCGCACGGCTCGAGCAGGAGACAAATGTGCCGGTCCGCATGGCTGAGGATCCGCTCACCTGTGTTGCGCTCGGAGCCGGCCTGGCGCTCGACGAGATGGACCTTCTCGAGCGCACGGACACCGCCGGCGGCGGCCTGCCAGGGCTTCGGCGACACTCGACCTGACCCGACCGCGCGGTGGCGCGGGGGGTCCGGTGGCCGATCACCGATGGCGCCCTGGCGGCCGCCGTGGGTGAGGTGCACCGGGGGGTTCCGAGGGGCGAGAGCCCCCCGGTCCCATCTCCCACGCCTTTTGCGCCAGCGCGGGCACTCCCTCGCCAGCGAGCGCGAGGAAGCCGTCGTCCGTTGAGCCTGCCACGAAGCGCCTGTAGTTGCCCTCCATGAAGACGGCCGCCTTCCAGAGGGCGAGCGTCTGATACCACCGGAGCGATTCCACGGGACGGCCTGACCGCTCCTCGTAGCGGGCGACCATCGCTGCGCGGCTGGGAAAGCCCTCTCGGCGGGTGATCGCGGAAGCGGAGCTGAACATGGTGTCGGCAGGGTCGTCTGCCTGCACCCACGTCGCCGTTAGGTAGCCGACGTCGGCCAGGGGGTCGCCGATCGCGGCGAGCTCCCAGTCGAAGATCGCGAGGAGCCGGGCCGGGGGCGTCAGCGACACCATCGCGTTGCCGAGCCGGTAGTCGCCGTGCACGATCGTCGCGAGCGGTGACGGCGGCAGATTTCGCGCCAGCCAGTCGCCGACCTCCTGCACCAGCGGGAGCTCACGGGTCTTGTTGTGCTCCCACAGCCCGCCGAAGCGCCGGAGCTGGCGCTCGAGGTAGCCGGTCGGCCTGCCGAAGCCCTCGAGCCCCGCCGCTCGCCAGTCCACCGCGTGTACCTCGACAAGGGCATCCACCAGCTCGTAGCCGATCCGCGCGCGATCCTCGGCGGTGTCGAGTGCCGGAGGGATTTCGGCCGTGGTCACCGAGCCCACCACCTCCTCCATCACGTAGAACGGCACGCCGAGGATCGACTCGTCCGCACAGACGGCCAGCACCCGCGGCGTGCGCGCAGCCGTGCCCTCGAGCGCCGCCAGGAGTCGCGCCTCGCGTAACACGTCGTGCGCCGAGGGGGGGAGGGGCGGCCGCGGTGGACGCCGCAGCACGAGGCGGAGCCCCTCCCGGCGGATGAGGTAGGTGACGTTCGAGTGGCCCTCCCCGATCCGCTCCGCCTCGACCGCGCCCGAACCGAGGCCCTCTGCATCGAGGTAGGTCGCGAGCGGCGCGCGCACTATCAACGGCGCGAGCGCCTGCTCGGCGGCCTGCTCCGGCGTGTCGACTATCTCCATGGCCGTTCCTGAAACGTCAGCTACCGGGCGGGCACGGTGGGCGCGTCGTATCGGGCGATCTGGCGATCGGCCGTAACGATCGTCTCTTCGCGCCGCCCACTCCCGCGAGGCTCGCTCAGGCGATCTCGTCCAGGTGGCGGATGTTCGCCACATCGTCGTGCTCGTCGCTGGGGGCTCCCTCGAACCAGCCCTCGAGAATCTCCGCGAGCACGGCCTCGCTCGTGCCGCGCAACGACAGCGCCAGCACGTTGGCATCGTTCCAGCGCCGGGCGCCGCGCGCGGTCTCCGCGTCACAGCAGAGTGCCGCCCGAATGCCGGGCACCTTGTTCGCCGCGATCGAGGCCCCCGTGCCCGTCCAGCAGCACACGACACCTTGGTCGGCGTTGCCCTCCGCAACGTCGCGGGCGGCGGCCTCGCTGGCCCATGCCCAGTCGCCCCGCTCGCCCGGCGCCAGGGCGCCATGGGGCACCGGCTCGTGGCCGCGCCGCTCCAGCTCCCTCATCAGGGCGTCGGCCACCCCGGTTCGCTCGTCAACTGCCACGGCGATTCGCATCGAGGGCAGGGTATCTGGAGCCGCGTAGCCTTCATCCCGTGCCCGAGCTACCCGAGGTGGAGATCGCCGCCCGCCGCCTCGGCAGCGCGGCCGGCGGGTGCCGTATCGAGTCGGCGCTGGCCCCCGGCATGGTCACGATGAAGAGCTTCGACCCACCGCTGGAAGCGCTGGCCGGCGCAACGATCGAGGACGTGGGGCGGCGCGGCAAGCTGTTCCTCGTGGGCCTTGGCGAGCTGTCGCTCGTGGTTCACCTCATGTCGGCCGGGCGCCTGCAGCTATGGGAGAAACGGGGCTCGTTGCGCGACCGGGCCTCGCGCCTCTTGCTCCGGCTGGAGGATGGACGGGAGCTGCGCCTGCGGGAGTTCGGCACACGCCAGCGCGCGTGGGCGAAGCTCCTCCCCACCCCGGCGGTGCCAGATGACGAGGCCGTGGCCCTCCTCGGTCCCGAAGCCTGGCCCGCGCCTTCCCTTCCCGAGTTCGCTTCGCTCATCGATCAGCCGCGCCACCTTCACCCACTGCTGCGCGACCAACGCACGATCGCCGGCATCGGTCGCTCGTGGGTGGACGAGATTCTCTGGAGCGCTCGGCTGTCGCCCTTCCGAAAGGGCTCCGAGCTCGACGGCGATGAGATCGCTCGGCTGCGCGAGGCGGTGGACACACGGCTGGGCGCCGCGCTCACCCACTACGAGGAGGTGATCGGCCGCACCGTGCCGGACAAGCTGCCGATGCCGCTCGACGTGCATCGCCGCAGCGGAGAGCCGTGCCCGCGCTGTGGCACCATCATCGAGGCGATCCACTTCAAGGACTACGTGCTCTGCTATTGCCCGGAGGAGCAGACCGGCGGCCGCGTGCTCAAGGATCGCCGCCTGTCGAGGCTCCTCAAGTAGCCCGGCCAACAGGCTGCGGAGTTCGTATGGTTGGCGGGGTGGCCCAGGCCGCTTCCATCGGGGAGTCCTTTCGCTCGTTCTTCGACGCGGTCGACCAGTTCTTCGGCAGCATCGCCGAGGTCCGGCTCGGCCCGCTGATCCTCGGGCTGCTGCTGTTCGGCGTCTACCTGACGCTGCGGGCGCGGGCCTCCTTCAACATCCTGCGGGCCGCGTACCCGGCCGAGCGTTTCCGGTTTCGCGAGATCTGGGGTGCCTACTTCGCCGGCTATGGCTTCAACGCGGTGATCCCGGCGCGTGGTGGGGACGTGGTACGCCTGTTTCTCACCAAGACCTCAGTGCCCCGCTCGAGCTATCCGGCGGTGGGCGCGAGCTTCGTGGTCGAGGCGGGCTTCGACGTGGTAATGGGCGTGTTCATCCTCACCTTCGCCTTCAGTCAAGGCGTGTTCCCCAAGCCGCCGGACCTCGCCAAGCTGAATGCGTTCGACCTCTCCTACCTGGCCTCGCACCCCCGCTTCGCGTTGTTCCTGGTCACGGCACTAGGCGTCGCGGCAATGGTGGTCTTCGCCCTGCTGTCGGTGCGCGTGAAGGCCTTCTGGGCGCGGGTGCGCCAGGGGCTGACGATTCTCTACGACCGCGAGCGCTACGCACGCGAGGTCTTTGGCGTGCAGTTCGTCGGCTGGCTGTTCCGCTTTGCTGCCTTCTGGTTCCTGCTCGAGGCGTTCAACGTGGGGGGCTCCGTCCGCAACGTCCTCCTGGTGCTGGGCGTGAACGCCGTGGCGGCGGCCGTCCCGCTGACCCCGCAGGGCGCCGGCGTGGCCCAGGCACTGCTCGTGAAGGTGTTCGCCGGAACCGCGAGCGGCGCCACCGTGGCCGCCTACTCGGTCGGCCAGCAGATCGCGATCGGGGCCTTCGCGTTCGGCGTGGGCTTCGCCGCGCTCGTCTTCATCTTCCGGGTGCGCAGCTTCAAGGAGATAATGCAGCGCGGCCGCGAGGACCGGGACGCTGAACGTGCTTCAGGCGGCTCCACGCCGGCCGCTCGGGAGGGGTGAGCCGGAACGTCGGGCAGCGGTGGGCCGGGGAACGCCGGTCTACGTGCCAAAGCCCTCGCGCGCCTCGCGCACGAGGGCCACGGCCTCCGGGAAGAGGCTGCTCATGGCCGTGCGTATGTCCTGGGCCTGCTGCTCCGCGCTTCCCTGAAGGTTCAGCCGGTTGATTCCCGCCACCGTCATGTCCACGGCGAGCTTGATCGCGTTGTCGGCCCATGCCACCTTCTGCGCACCCTGCATCTGCTCTGCCATCTCCTCCATGCGCCGGCGGAGCTCTTCCGGGTCGCCGAACAGCCCGCCGAATGGATCTTCTGAGGACACGCCTCGCATTCTAGGGGGCGCCCGCTCCCGTCAGCGTACGGAGACCGAACGGCTGGCGATCATCGCCCCGTTCACCGGATTGCGCCAGCGTATCCGTAGGAGTCCGGCCCGGGGCACCCGCACGCCGGTGCTGAAGTATCCGCGCCGATTGCGCACGGTGAGGCTGCGCAGCCTGAGCCATGCGCCGTTCCGGCCGGAGTACTCGATCCTTGCGAAGAGCGGCACGCCGGTCGCGGCCTGGCGGTAGCCGCCGAAGACCTGGACCGCTCGGCCCCGCTGGCTCGTGTGGATCGGGCGCAGGTAGTCCTTTAGCGAGGGCTTTGGCCTGCGGTCCTCGGTGTACAAACCGGACTGCCAGCTGATCCAGCGCCGGGGGTCCCTTCCGCTGAACCCGGGAACCGGCCCGTCGTCCACGGCGAGGAACTGCGCGATGGAAGCCACGCGCGGGTTGCGATAGGCCAGGTACTCGCCCCATGAGCTCAGCGGGCCCTGCCGGGCAAGGGTCACGCCCGCGAGCGGGTCTGGTGGCCTGGTCTGGTAGCCGTACTCGGTGATCCAGATCGGCATCGGCTTCTCCTGGCTTCTCCAATGCGCGGCTGCGCCGTCGAGCGTCCGTAGGAGGTGGTTCAAGTTGCCGATCGGCACGTTGTCCTTCAGCCGAGGGCGCCACGTGGGCACTCGCCAGCCGCTGCGGTCGAGGCTGTAGGGGTGGTGCGCAAAGCCGGCAGCCTTGAAAAGCCCGGGGTGAAGCCGGCGGAAGGCGCGCTGCTCGGCGGCGTCCGCGGGACAGCTGCGAATCCTGGCGTCCCTTCCGGCATATGGCGTGAGGTCGGCCTTCAGGCAGTAGAGCTCGCGCGTGAATTCGGCCGGCGCCATCGCGTCCCCGAGCTGGCTCGGCCTTTTCGCGCCGCGCGCGGAGGTCTCGCCGATGAGGATCAGGTCTTCTCCATGGGTGCTGTCGCTGAGCCCGGCCCAGGCGGCGTCGACGAGCCCGCGGTAGTGGTGCGGCGCCGCCGCCACCATGTCCCTGGCCCGTCTGGGATTGTTCTCGAGCCAGATCGGCCGCAGCCAGCTCGGGTAGTTCGGCTCGGTCCAGACCGACCAGGCGGTGACCCGCGGGAGGCGCGGCGCCTCTTCGGCCGGCACGGTTCCCCCAACCTCGATCGGGCCGATCGCGATCGGGGTGCCGCCCTTGGGCTCCTGCGGAAATCTGTCGTCGACCGGGTAGCGACCGGAGTACCGTGTGCCGACGGCGGTCACGAACTCGCGGAAGTCGCGTGTGCTCGGCCGGAAGATCCCCTCGCGCTCGTGCGCCCCGGGCGTTGCCCATGCGGGACTCGGTCCGGTGAGCGTGAAGATGAGGCCGAGCCGGTGCTTCCTCGCGGACAGGACGATGTTGTCGTAGGGCCTCCACGCGTTGCTCGGATAGGACTGCGGGAAGGCCGGTCCCGGGGCAGGGAAGGCCGGCTTCACCTGGCTGTCCCGCGCCGGGGCGATGTTGCTCCAAAGGACGGAGACCCTCAGCCGGTCGACCCCGATCGACTTGAGCAGCCCCATGTACTCGTCGAGCCGTGAGGCCGAGGCCCCGAGGACCTGAGGGTCGTCCTGAAGGATCGACTCCTGCGTCCTGCCGGCCAATGCGGGGGTTGGGACCAGCACCACCGCGGCGGCGAGAGATGCCGCGCCTACGCGGCTGAGGTTCCTGATCAGGTTCGTGCGCAACGTTTTCGTCTCCGGGTGCCGGCGGGTGGCCGAGATGCCCGGACCCTGGGCCAACGGTAGCGTGAGAGGCCTTCCGATCATGCCGGTCGCGATCACTTGGCGTCCCGGCAGTGGGAGCGGGCGCCCGCGCAGTCTCGCCCAAGCCGTGTCCCGCGGTTCGGGCGATACAGTCCGGCCGGTGGCGCCCCTGACTCCCGAGCAGCTGCGTACCCGTCAGCGCGCCGAGACCGTGATCCGGCTGATGGCCCCCGCCCTTGACGTCCTGCTCGCCGTCGGCGACCGCCTCTCGCGGATCGTCGAGCCCGAGGATCACGAGTACTACCCGCCGCGCACGCGGATCGGAACGGAGCCTCCACCGTCCGACGCGCGGGGGCCCCGCGCGTGAAGCTCTCCGGCGAGGACGCGGCGGGTGGAAGGGAGGTGAGTACCTCCGCCGATGGCGCCCCTGAGGCGCCGCTTCGGTGGGAGGCGCGTACCGGCAAGGCAGCCGCCGGCGCGGCCTTTCTCTCCGCCGGCCTGGCTGCCGCGAGCACGGCCGTCCAGATCGCCGCCATCGGAGCACCGCCAGACAACGAGCGCGAGGCCCTGATCCGCTTCGACGCCAATCGCGGCGAGTTCTTCCTGAGCCTCGGCCTGCAGGTCCTGTCCTACTTCCTGCTTGCGGCGGCGCTCTTCTACCTGCTGCGCGCGACGGTGCACCGCCGCCCGGAGACACCGAGGTTCGCCATCGGGCTGCTGCTGCTGGCGCCGGTGCTGCTGGCGGTCGGCGGTCTCCTGAACCAGCTCGACCTGAACGACGTGGCCGACAAGTTCCTGGCCTCGGGGGAGCGGACGGACAACCGCGCGGAGAACTTGCTCGAGGACCGGGCGATATTTGGCGGGGCGGTTGGCTCCGGTGGCACCCTCTGCCTCGCGCTCTCCCTCGTGCTCATCAGCCTCAACGCGATGCGCGCCGGCCTGCTCAGCCGCTTCATGGGGGTGCTCGGGATGATCGTGGGCGGGCTGTTGATCCTCCCGCTTCTGCCCGGCGGCCAGAGCGTCGTCCAGATCTTCTGGCTCGTGGCGCTCGGTGCCCTCTTCCTGGATCGCTGGCCGGGTGGCAGGGGCCCCGCCTGGGAGACCGGAGAGGCCGTCCCGTGGCCGTCTGCCGCAGAGGCCCGTGGAGAGGCCCTTGCGAGCACGCTGAGCGTGGAGCACCCTGACCCAGGCAAGCCGGACGCCGAGGACCCGGGACCGCCGCACCCGGTATCGAGAAAGCGCAAGAAGAAGCGCCGCTGAGCCCTTTGGAGCGCCTGCCGGCCTCCCGGGCGCGATCAATCAGCGGATCGCGTCTTCAGTCGGCGTCGATCACGTTCGCCAGCTCGGCGTAGGCGGCCCCGGGGTCGGGCTTGCCGAAGAGCGCGGAGCCGGCCACGAACAGGGTCGCCCCGGCTTCCGCAGCCGGACCCGCCGTCTTTGAGTCCACGCCGCCGTCGACCTCGAGCGGCATCCCCTCCGGCAGCAGCTCGCGCAGCGCGGCGATCCTCGCGTCGGAGGCCTCGATGTAGGGCTGGCCGCCCCAGCCCGGATTGACGGTCATGCACAGCAGCAGGTCGAAGGCGCCGCCGAGCGAGTCGATGGCGGAGATGGGGGTGCCGGGGTTGAGCGCGAGCCCGGCCTTGCAGCCCAGGTCGCGAATGGCCCCGAGTGCGTAGTGGATGTTCGGGGTGGCCTCGACATGGACGCTGATCGAGTCTGCCCCGGCCTTCGCGTAATCCTCGATGCTCTGCTCGGGGCGCTCGATCATCAGGTGCACGTCGAGCCAGCCGCCGGCGTCGTGGACCTGCTCGCGCAGGGCATCGACGATCAGCGCGCCGATCGAGATCGGTGGCACGAAGTG
>JACCUO010000231.1 GCA_013811765.1 Thermoleophilaceae bacterium
ACCAGGACCTCCGCCCGGTGAAACGACGCGATGTCCTCATAGCCGGTGGTGGCCATCGCGGTGCGCAGCGCGCCCATGAGGTTGAAGGTGCCGTCGTTCTCGTGCGCCGGCCCCAGGAGTATCTGCTCAAGCGATCCGTTCTGGGTGGTCATCACTCGCGCGCCGCGGGGAAGCTCGGGGTGGAAGGTGGCCATCCCCCAGTGGTAGCCGTGGCCCGGAGCCTCGTAGGCACGCGCGAGCGGGGAGCCGATCATCACGGCGTCGGCCCCGCAGACGAACGCCTTGGCGATATCCCCCCCGTTTCTCATCCCACCGTCGGCGATGACCTTCACGTACTCCCCCGTCTCGAGCATGTGCTGGGAGCGGGCGCCCGCCACATCGGCGATCGCCGTGGCCTGCGGGACCCCGACGCCGAGCACGCCGCGCGTGGTGCACGCCGCCCCCGGGCCCACACCGACCAGCACCGCCTTCGCACCCGTTCGCATGAGGTGAAGGCCTGTGGGATAGGAGGCGCAGCCGCCGACCACGACGTGCACCTGTCCCGGCACCTCTCGCGTGAACTCCTTGAGGTTCAGCGGCGGCCGGGACTCGTCGGTGGACACGTGCTCCGCGGAGATCACGGTGCCCTGGATCACGAGGATGTCGATCCCCGCCTCGATGGCAGTCTCGTAGTGGATACGGACCCGCTGCGGAGTGAGCGACGCGGCGCAGACCACGCCCTGGTCCTTGATCTCTCGGATCCGCTGGGCGATCAGCTCGGGCTTGACCGGCTCCTGGTAGATCCGCTGCATCTCGGCCGTGGCGTGCTCCTTCCCGAGCCCGGCGATCCGCTCGAGCTGTGCCTCGGCATCTTCATAACGGCAGAAGATTCCCTCCAGGTTGAGCACCGCCAGGCCGCCGAGCTTGCCGATGATCCCCGCCGTGCGCGGCGAGACGACGCCATCCATCGCCGAGGCCAGCAGGGGCAGCTTGAACTGGTAGAGGCCGAGCTCCCAGCTGATGTCGACGTCATCCGGGTCGCGCGTGCGCCGCGAGGGCGGAATGGCGATGTCATCGAAGCCGTAGGCCCGGCGGCCCTTCTTGCCCCGACCGATCTCAACTTCCATGGCGGCATCCTAGGTTCGGCGGCGGACGAAGCCTGACCTTAGCAGTGCCTTCCGGCGACCCTGACGGCGGGATCTCCGCAGTTTGCGGGGCTTCGCCTCGAGACGTCCGGAGGGCTCAGCCCTTGAGCGGCAGCACCGGTTCCTCGGCGCAGTCGACCTCCGCCGTCAGGCGCTCCACCTCGTCCGGGTTGAGCAGGCCGGCGCCGAGATGCTGGGTCGACTCGGCGCCGCACGCCACGCCGAAACGCAGGCAGTCCTCCTCAGATCGGCGGTCATAGCGAGCCGCGACGTACCCCGCGAGGAACGCGTCACCCGAGCCCACAGACGACACCGGCTCCAGCGGCTCGAGCGTGGCGCGGAAGAGGCGGCGCGGGCGCGCGGCATCGGCGTCACTGCCCAGCAGGGCCAGGCATCCGTCGGCCAGGGTCATGATCGCCTCGGAAGCCCCCATCTCGACCATCTCTCGAATGGCGGCGCGCCGGTCCTCCTCATCGGCGAACTCGTGGCCGACCAGCCCTTCCGCCTCCAGCTCGTTGGGGGTGACCACGCTCGGGGCGACCCGCGTGGCGAGCCGCAGCGGCTCGCCCTCGGAGTCGAGCACGGTGATCACGTCAAGCCGGTGCAGCTCTGTCACCAGCCGCGCGTAGAGGTCCGGCTCGACACCCGGCGGCAGGCTCCCCGAGAAGACGCACATCGCGGCGCCCTGGGCGAGATAGAGCAGCTTGTCCACGAACAGCTCGAGCTCGGCCTCGGAGACCTTGGGCCCGCGCTCGTTGATCTCGGTCTGTTCCCCGGAGGTCGGATCGACGACGGCTGTGGACATGCGCGAGTCCTCGCGGATACGGACGAAGTCGTTGAGGATCGCCTCGTCGGTGAGCTGCTCGATGATTCGCGTGCCCGTGGCCCCACCCGCCACGCCGGTCGCGATCACCGGCTGACCGAGTGCCTTCAGCACGCGCGCCACGTTCACTCCCTTTCCACCGGCCATGGAGGTCTGGTCGACCGCCCGGTGACGTCGTCCCAGGCGGAAGTTCGGCACCGCCAGGGTCTTGTCGACAGCGGCGTTGAGCGTGACGGTGATGATCATGTCGTTGGCCCCTGGCCCTCGGCTCCGGATTCTGGTCGTGCTCTGACCCTGCGTTCTGCGCGCGCCCGAGTTCGCTGCCGCGAGTGCAGCCGCCTGCCTGCTATTGCAGCAAGTGCCACGATGACCACGAGAAGCAGCAACGTCAAGGGCAATCCGAGATCGTGCACCACCACGCGGAGCGGGCCGGCCCCCTGCACCTCCGCGGCCGTCACGAGCGGGACACGGCCGACAACGTGCTTCCCGCGCAGCACCGTCACATGCCCGACCCGAGTGCGCGGGGCGAGCTTTCCCTCCAGCACCCGTGGGGAATCAACCCGGTGCTGGATCTTCTCGCCCCGTCGGGTGACGACCCACAGGTCCCGCGCGGGCACGAGCTTCGCGCGGTCGTCGCGGTGCGCAACTGCGGCCGAGGCGGCGACCCGACGCGAATCAAGCGCCCTCACCCGCCGGAATTGGGCCAGCCCGTAGCGCAGGAGCGCGAGCGTGTCGGCGTCTCTGGCGCGTTCACCGGGCTCTCCGAGCACGACGCTGACGACCCTCGCCCCCAGCCGTCCACGAGCCGCGCCGACGAGGATGTAGCCGGCTTCGCGGGTGTGCCCGGTCTTGACCCCCTCGACGAAGGGGTATTGCGAAATCAGGTCGTTGCGGTTTCCCACGACTCGCCGTCGAGCGCCCGATTCGAGCACGGCCGAGGTGGAGTTCACGATCTTCGCAAACACCCTGTTTTGTAAGAGCCGCCGTGCGAGGCGCGCCAGGTCGCGCGCGGTCGAGTAGTTCGCCGGGTCGTCCAGTCCGATCGGGTTCGCGTAGCTCGTTCCGCTCAGACCGAGCCCGCGGGCGCGGTCGTTCATCTCGCGCACGAATGCGGCTCTGGATCCGGCCACCCCCTCGGCGATCGTGACGGCGGCGTCGTTCGCGCTCTCGAGCAGAAGGGCCTCGAGCAGGTCGTCCATCCGCATCCGCTCGCCGGCGCGCAGGTTGATCTTCGACTCGACGGGAAGCGCGCTGTATGTGGGCGCTGTGAACACGTCATCCGGCCGAGCTCTCTCGAGTGCCAGCAACGCGGTCATGAGCTTGGTGGTGCTGGCGATTGCCCGGCGATCATCAGGGCCCTTCTGCAGGATCACGGCGCCGTCGCGCGCATCGATCAGAATCGCGGACGCAGCAGTGTCGAGGGCGGGCGCCGCCTCGCGGGACGCCCCCTGGCTCTGACCCGTGTCGGGCCCCGCGGCGGCAGCTGGTTGCTCCCCGGCGGCACAGATGGGCAGTGTCAGGCCGGCGAGGGCCACCACCGCTGCGAGGGGGCGCAACCTCACTCGCGTAGCTTGAGCTTCTGCCCGGTCACGAGGGCCTGCGGGTCAACCGCGGGGTTGAGCGCTTGGAGCACCTCGACTTCGACCCGCACCTTCTCCGCGATCTTCCCGAGGGTGTCACCTGGCTTCACCGTGTAGGTGGACCGATCCGCCGGACGGGTGGCAGCCGGGCGGGCAGGCCTGGTTGCCGTCGTTCGCTGCCCGGTGGCGGTGTCGGCCTTCCTCGAGCCATTTGGGCTCTCGCCCTCGTTCTTTCCCCCCGAGGCCAGAACCACGAGGGACACCGCGAGCGCAAAGGCAACCAGCGCGACGGGGGCGAGCAAACGAGCGGAGCTTTGGTTGCGATTCGGGGGCATCTGTGCCTGGGATCCGGCTCCGGAGGATAGTTGGGGGC
>JACCUO010000297.1 GCA_013811765.1 Thermoleophilaceae bacterium
CTGCGGGCCGGTTGTGGACATCGCCGCCCAGATGAAAAGCGAGTACGGCGACCGGATGGAGTTCATCCACCAGGAGGTCTACGTGGACAACGACGTGGCCAAGGGCCTCCGTCCCCCGCTCCGGAGCTTCGGATTGCAGACCGAGCCTTGGCTCTTCACCATCGACAGGGAAGGCCGCGTGGCCGCCCGCCTCGAAGGCTCGTTTGGCACCGAGGCCTTCAGGCGGGCGGTCGAGGCGGCGCTTTGAACCGCGGGCCCGGGCTAGTTGCCTGGGTCGCGCTCCTTCTCGTCGTTGTCAGGCGCCGCGTCGTGGCTCTTGGGGTCTTTCTGGGTCTCGGGCGCGGAGGGCACCCGAGGCATGTCGGTCGACGGGTCGCGGCCCTGGAAGCCGCCGACGCCGGGCTGGACCGTCGGCCCGGCCTCTGAGTCCGCGCCGGCAATGGCCCCGTCCTCCCCCGGCTCGTTCGTGCTGCCGGCGTGGTCCAGCTCCTCGCGCGAAGCTTCGTCGCGCTCGGAATCGTCGCGCTCTGCGTCCAGGTGAGGCTCGGTCATGGTCTCGCTCCTTCTGGCTCGTGGACTCTCGCCGCCACTTAGGGGCCGGTGGTGGCCCCGGCGCGACGATATATGCCCCTTACCCGCTCTCGAACCTGGTGAACACCCACTCGCGCCGGGGGTGAGGCCTGACCCCGGGGCGTATGATCGCAATGGCGAATGTCGTACCGGCTCATCTTCGGCTACACGGTGCTCGCGATGGTGGGAATCGCGATCATGGGGATAGCCATCGCCGCGATCAAGGTCGCCACGCAGGACACCCCCAGTCCTCCCGCCCCTGTCACCGGTCGGGCTTCCTACGTCGTGCGGGAGGGGGACGCGCTATCCGCCATCGCCCAGAGGACCGGCCTGACCGTCGATCGGCTCACGGAGTTGAACCCCTCGCTCGATCCGCTGGCGCTTGTCCCCGGCCGCCGCATCCGGCTACGCCCGGCCGCGCCCAGCGCACGCCGTGCCGAGAGCCAGCCGCCAAAAAAGCGGTTCTACGTCGTCAAACCCGGCGACGGGGTCCTGAGCATCCAGGAGAAGACGCGCGTGCCCGTGGATCGCATCCGCTCGTTGAACCCCGGTATCGATTCGAAGCCGATCGTGCCGGGACAGCGGGTGAAGCTGCGCTAAGTGGGTGACGGAGCTCAGGTCGATTCCTTACGACGCTCCTCGTCGACCGGACGGGTCGTTCTGCGCCGTTCAGCCATCACGCGCACGACCTGCCGCCTGCCGCCGCAGTCACATGCGGGCATGGTGTTGGTCCGGTGGACCGGGAGCCGGCTGTAACTGACGGTCCCGCAGTTGTGGCAGATGAGCTGGGCTACGTTCACTGGAGAGAGGATGATGATGATGCCTCAGCCGATCCGTCGGCGAAGGGACACCCGTTGAAACTTCACACGCTCATCCGCGAGCAGCTACTGGACCGCCCGCCGGCGGACGTCTTCCCGTTTTTTGCCGACGCGCACAACCTCGAGGCCATCACCCCACCACTGCTGGGCTTCCGGATCGTCGGTCCCGGCCCGCCCACGATGGCGGTGGGCACCCTGATCCAGTACCGGCTGCGGATGCGTGGGCTGTCGGTGGACTGGCTGACGAGGATCGAGGAATGGCAGCCGGGGGTGTCATTCGTGGACACCCAGCTCGTGGGTCCCTACCGCCTCTGGCATCACACCCACACGTTTGAGGAGCGCAGCGGCGGGACCCTGATGCGTGACGTCGTGCGCTACGCGCTGCCGCTGTGGCCCGTCGGAGAGCTCGCGGGCCCGCTCGTGCGCCGCGACCTGACGATGATCTTCGACTTCCGCCGCCAGGCGGTGGCGCGCGCGCTCGAGCGTGACACCGAGCAGCCGGATCCGGGGGCTTCATAAAGTAAAGTATTGGGTCGGTGAGCGACTCCTCTTCCACGCCAACGGACGGAGGCCTGCGGGTCTTTGCCCGTCTGCTCGGCTTCCTGGCGCCCTATCGCCGCGGCGTGTTCGCGTCCCTCACCCTCGCGGCCGCCGCCATGGCCAGCGGGGTGCTGATCCCCTATCTCGTGGGCCGCACCGTGGACGACATCCGTGCCGGCGGAGGCAACCTCTGGCCGCTCGCGGCGGGGATCGCGGGCGCCGGGCTCCTCCGGCTGGCATCCAGCGTCCCGCGCCGGTTGGTGGCAGGCCGGGTTTCGCTGGGGGTGGAGTTCGACCTGCGCAACCGCATGTACCACCACCTCCAGACGCTCGAGCTCGGTTTCTTTGACGGCCAGCAGACCGGCCAGCTGATGTCCCGCTCCACGGTCGACCTCGGATCGATCCGGTTCTTTCTCGGCTACGGGCTCATCTTCATGATGCAGTCCATCCTCACGATCCTGATCGCCGCGGGTGTGATGATCGCTGTGAACCCCATCCTCGCCGCCGTGGCCCTGGCTCCGATGCCGCTCGCGATCTGGGTGGCGTTCCGATACGGGCGCCGCAACCGGCCTGCCTCTCAGGAGGTGCAGCAGCGGATCGCCGAGCTCACGGCCGCGGCGGAGGAGAACGTCTCAGGCGTGCGGGTGGTGAAGGCCTTCGCCCAGGAGGAACGCCAGCTACGCCGCTTCAACCAAGCGGTGCGGCGCGTGTTCGACCAGTCGATGGTCTCCACCCGGCTGCGGGCGTTCTACACCCCGCTGATCGGCTTTCTACCGCAGCTCGGTCTCGCCGCGATCATCGTGGTGGGGGGGCGGCAGGCGGCCAACGGCACCATCACGGTGGGGGAGTTCGTGGCCTTCTATGGCTACGTCGTGATGCTCACCTCCCCCATGCGCACGCTGGGGATGGCGCTGGGGATGGCCCAGCGCGCCACCGCCTCGGGCGCGCGGGTCTTTCAGATACTCGACCGCGAGTCCCGGCTGACCTCCCCGCCGGAGGCCCCCGCCCTGCCCGCGGGCGGAGGCCGGGTGGAGCTGCGCAAGGTGACCTTCGGCTACGACGCCGGCGAGCCGGTGCTGCGCGACGTGGACCTCGAGGTGGAGGCCGGACAGACGGTGGCGGTCGTGGGCGGCACCGGCTCGGGCAAGACCACCTTGGTCACCTTGATCTCGCGGCTCTACGACGTCTGGGACGGGGCGGTGCTCGTGGACGGAGCCGATGTGCGGGAGGTGACGCTGCCATCGCTGCGCGGAGCGATCGCGCTGGTCTCCGACGACGCCTTCCTGTTCTCCACCTCGCTGCGTGAGAACATCGCCTACGCACGGCCCGAGGCCACGGACGAGGAGGTCCGGGAGGCAGCTCGACACGCCGGCCTCGACGACTTTGCCACGGGACTGCCGGATGGCTACGAGACCCAGGTGGGCGAGCGGGGGCTGTCCCTCTCCGGCGGCCAGCGCCAGCGGGTGGCGATCGCGCGGGCGCTGGTGGCAAAGCCTCGCATCCTGATCCTCGACGACGCCACCTCGAGCGTGGATGCCACGACCGAGAGCCAGATCAAGGTCGCGATGCGCGAGGTCATGCGTGGCCGCACGACTTTCGTGATCGCCCACCGGCTGTCCACGATCACCCTCGCCGACAAGATCATGGTGCTCGAGGAGGGGCGGATCGTCGCGCAGGGCTCGCACGAGGACCTGCTGGAGGAGAGCGATCTCTACCGCGAGATCGTGCAGCGGGGGCTCCCCGACCAGGTCTTTCTCACCCGGAAGCCCTCCGACCAACCGGTGGCAAGGCTCTGAGCGGGCGGCCGCAGCGCACCTGGGGGGTGATTCGCGGCGAGCGCGGGCGCACGCGCAAGCTGGGCAAGCTGATGGCTCTGCTACGTCCCTATCGAGGGCGGGTCATCCTGATGTTCGTAGCGCTCGTGGCGGCTACCGCCGCCTCGCTCGCTCCCCCCTACCTCGCCGGCCGCGCGATCGACGACGGTATCCGCGCCGGGGACCTGGGCGCCCTCACCCTGATCACGGCTTTGTTCCTCGCCGCGGCGCTGCTCAACTGGGGAGCGAGCTACGCGCAGACCTACCTCACGAGCTGGGTCGGGCAGCGCGCGCTGCAGGACCTGCGGTCGCGGATCTTCGCGCACCTCCAGTCGCTCTCGATCGGGTTCTACTCCCGCAACAGGGCGGGCATCCTGATCTCGCGCATGACCAACGACGTCGACGCGCTGGACCGTTTGGTGAACGACGGCATCGTGACGCTGTTCTCGGCATCGCTGACGCTGCTGGGCGCAGCCGGCATCCTCGTGGTGCTCGACCCCCAGCTCGCGCTCGTGACCTTCGCCGTCTTTCCTGTGTTGATGCTGGGCAGCCTGGCGTTTCGCATCGCATCCTCGGGCGCCTACCGGCTGACACGCGAAAGAATCGCCCAGGTGACCGCCTACCTCCAGGAGGCCCTCTCCGGAATGCGGATCGTGCACGGGTTCGGCCAGGAGGCACGTCACGAGCGTCGCTTCGCCGAGCTCAACGAGTTCAACCGCAACGCAAACATGCAGACGGTCCGCCTGAACGCGGCCTACTTCCCCGCGGTCGAGCTGCTGTCCGCCGTGGCCACCGCGTGCATCCTGCTCTACGGCGGCAACCAGGTCGTGGACGGCGCGGTCACGATCGGCGTACTGGCGTCCTTCGTCTTCTATCTACAGACGTTCTTCGACCCGATCCAGCAGCTCTCACAGCTCTACACCACCTACCAGGGAGGCATGGCCGCGCTCGACAAGATCTTCCTGCTGCTCGACGAAGAGCCCGACGTGCGCGACGCCGAGGATGCGATCGAGCTGCCGCGCGTGCGGGGTGAGATCCGCTTTGAGGATGTGGACTTCCGCTACGGGGTGCCTGCCCCCGGCGAGGACGCGTCTACGGCGGACGGGCCGGGCCGGGCCGGTGGCGCATCCTCGGCGGGCGGGGGTGCTGCTCCCGCTACCGTACTCGCGCTCGAGGGCATCTCGCTCGAGGTGCCCGCAGGCCAGACGGTGGCGCTGGTGGGGTCCACAGGCGCGGGCAAGTCGACGCTCGCGAAGCTCGCGGCCCGGTTCTATGACCCGGCGCGCGGGCGGGTGCTTGTGGACGGCCACGACCTGCGCACCGTCACCCAGCGCTCACTGCGCTCACAGCTGGGGGTGGTGCCGCAGGAGGGCTACCTCTTCTCAGGCACGATCGGCGACAACATCGCCTTCGCCCGGCCAGACGGCAGTCGGGAGGAGGTCGAGGCCGCGGCGGCGGCCGTGGGGGCCCACGAGTTCATCGAACGGCTGCCCGAGGGCTACGACACCGAGGTGGGCGAGCGTGGTGGCCACCTCTCGGCAGGCCAGCGCCAGCTCGTGGCCTTCGCCCGCGCGGCCGCCGCCGATCCGCGGATCCTGATCCTCGACGAGGCCACCTCCAACGTGGACGTGCACACCGAGGCGCGGATCGAGCGCGGCCTGCGCCGCCTGCTGGCGGGCCGCACGGCAATCGTGATCGCCCACCGCC
>JACCUO010000294.1 GCA_013811765.1 Thermoleophilaceae bacterium
CTCGAGGTCGAGCGCAAGCGAGTTGATGCAGTAGCGCTTCCCTCCAAGGCCCGGCCCGTCGTCAAAGACGTGACCCAGGTGCGAGTCGCAGTTGGCGCATTTGACCTCGGTGCGCCGCATGAAGAGGCTGTTGTCGGCCTCGAGCACGACGTTGTCGGCCACGGCGGGCTCGGTGAAGCTCGGCCACCCGGTGCCCGAGTCGAACTTGGCCTCCGAGCCGAACAGGTCTGCGCCGCACGCGCCGCAGCGGTACATGCCGGTTTCCTTCGAGTGGGTGTAGGCGCCGGTGAAGGGTGGCTCGGTGCCCTTCTCGCGCAGTACCTTGTAGCGGTCGGGGGCAAGCTCCTCGCGCCACTGATCTTCGGTCTTGTCCATGCTCATATGGTAGAAGGATCCATGAGCTTGAGTAGCGCACAGGTCCGGGCGACCGTCGCGGTCTCCGACATCAACCAGGCCGTCGAGTTCTACGAGGGAGCTCTTGGCCTGACTCCGCTGGGCGGCGATGGCATGGCCGACGTGCGGATCTACCCCTGTGGAAGCGGCAGCCTGTTGCAGTTATACGCGTCGGAGCACGCAGGCGTGAGCACCGCGACGGTCGCGAGCTGGAGCGCCGACGACTTCGAGTCGCTGATCGGCGAGCTCCGCGCGAAGGGCGTCACATTCGAGACCTACGGCGAGCCGGCCACCGACGATGATGGCATCCACACATTCGGGGATCACAAGGTCGCCTGGTTCAAGGACCCCGACGGCAACACGCTCGCCGTCGACAACGGAGGCTTGCCCTCGTAGAACATTTTCACCAGCGCGACCTAGCCTAGCCCTTGAACGGAACTGCGTCGATCTCGACGGCCCGGAGGACGGCCGGGGCTGCCGCGAGCGCTCTCAGCGCTTGAGCAGGTGCACGTCGACGAGGAAGGAGCGCGTGTCCGCCACGTCGACGCCCCGGCGCCTGGCGATCAGCTTGCGGCGCCGCCGCACGATCGACCGCGCCGCCGCCGGCCGCCTCAGCAGCTTCATGAGCATGAAGGCAGCCATCCCGAGCACGAATCCACCGGTGGCCGCCGCCAGCGTGGCGGGCAGGGTCGGCGGCGGGACGCGGTTCAGCTGACTCGACGCCGCGTCCAGCGGGACCGGTAGGGGCCGGACCTCGGCAACCAGCTCCCCGTCAACCTCGACCGGCTCAGAAGCGCTGTCTGCGGGCTCGGACACGAGTCAGGATCCTACTGTGGTGGAAGACGGCTTTCAGGCCGTAGGAGCCCGCCCTCGACGCTTTCTGCATGCGGGAGGCCCAAAACGCGTCGAGGAGCGGCGGGCCGAGCCCCGACCTCCCGCTCGTACACCCGGTATTTCTTGACGATCCGCCCCCCCATTCCCTCCATGCCGCGGTTCATCGCGTCGTTGGTCTCGAGGATCCAGCCCATCTCGCCCCACTTCTGGGGGCGCTTGATCGCCATGTCGAAGTGCTCGACATAGAAGGCGGCCGCGACGCCGGTGTGCTGGTACTCCGGCTTGACCCCGAGGAAGCCGACCCGCACGCGATCCATGATGCGCCCGCGGCGCAGAAAGTGCCACCAGCCCAGCGGGAGCAGCCTGCCGTTCATCTTCTTCAGCACCTGGTTGATGTCGGGGACCGTGATCGCCACCCCCACGCTCTCACCGGTGTCGACCCTCTCGGCCACCATGAACCAGTGCCTGTCGAAGACCAGCTGCAGCTCCTGGGCGTAGTGGTCGAGCGTCTCCTTCGTGTAGGGAACGAAGCCCCAGTTGTCCTTCCATGCCTCGTTGTAGGTCTCGCCGAACAGGTCGAGCTCCTTGCGTAGCCGCCGGCGCGACATCTTGCGAACGCGGATCCCATGCTCGGGCTCGAGCTTCTCCGCCATCTCGAAGATCCCCGGGACGATCTTCGAACGATCCTCGATGTAGAGCTCCCACATCCATAGGTCCATCGCCTTCGTCAGGCCGCATTCCTCGCAGAGGCGCTGGTAGTAGGGCGGATGCCAGGGTTGCTTGATGAAGGGCTCGCGGTCAAAGCCCTCGATCAGCACGCCGGCTTCGTCGTTGATCGTGAAGTCCACCGGCCCGATCATCCGGTCGCGGCCGCGCTCGCGCAGCCACTCCGAGGCGCCGTCGAGCAGCCCTCGAACGGCCTCCGCATCTTCCTCCACCTCGAGGAAGCCGAACATGCCCCAGCTGTTCGCGTGGTAGCGGTTGAAGGCGTGGTCGATCTGGGCGCTCACCCGGCCGACGACACGCCCATCTCGACGGGCGAGGAAGAGCTGTGCCTCCCCGTCCTTGAAGAACGCGTTGAAGCGTGGGTTGAGGAACAGGCGACGCTCGATCCGGAGCGGTGGGACCCAGCGCTCCTGGCCCGCGTGAAGCCGGAACGGAAGTTCGATGAACTCCCGCAGGTCGCGCCGCGAGGCAACCGGTCTCACCACGAGCGCCATTGGCATGAGACCCTAGGTGATATGGCCATCGAGACCGATCTCTTTCAGAAGGCCCGCTCGCACGAGCGCCTGGAGCAGCTGAAGGCTGCACGCGAGCACGACCTCCTGCCCTACTTCCGGGAGGTAGAGGGTGAGCCCGGCCCGGTGGTGGAGATGGAGGGCCGGGAGCGAATCACGCTCGGCTCGAACAACTACCTCGGCCTGACCACCCACCCAAGCGTGAAGCAGGCAGCCCGGGATGCGCTCGAGGCGTACGGGACCGGGCTCACGGGATCGCGCTTCATGAATGGCACCACGCCGTTGCACCTGGAGCTCGAACGCGAGATCGCGGACTGGATGGGAACCGAGGAGGCGCTGGTCTTCACCACCGGCTACCAGGCCAATGTGGGCTGTATCGCGACCCTGCTCGAGGTCGGCGACACGGTGATCTGCGACTCCGGGGACCATGCCTCGATCCTGGATGCCGTGATGATGTCGCGCGCACGGATCCGGCCGTGCGGCCACAACCGGGTCGACAAACTCGAAAAGATGCTCAAGCGGGCCGCAGACGACGGCGGGGGCGTCCTCGTGGTGGTCGACGGTGTCTTCTCGATGGAGGGTGACCTCTCGCCGCTGCCGGAGGTCGTTGCCCTCTGCCGCGAGCACGGTGCGCGGCTGATGGTCGACGAGGCCCACGCGGTCGGGGTGCTCGGTGCCGCCGGCACGGGCGCCTGCGAGGCCTACGGGGTGGCCGGACGGGTCGACCTGCGGATGGGGACCTTCTCGAAGTCGCTCGCCTCCTGCGGTGGGTTCATCGCCGGGCCCGCCGAGGTGATCGACTTCCTCCGGGTACAGGCGCGGGCGTTCATGTTCACGGCCTCGGCGGTGCCCGCCGCCGTTGGTGCCGCGCTCGGCGCGCTGCGCATCATCCGCTCCGAGGAGGGCCGCGAGCTGATCGCAAGGGTGCTCGAGAACGCCCGCTACCTGCAGCGCGGCCTCGCAGAGCTCGGCTTCCTCGTGGCCTCCCCCACCGAGATGCCCGACGGCTCAGACCTGCTCACTCCCATCGTGCCCGTACTGATAGGGGACGACTGGAAGGCCGTCACGTTCTGGAAGGAGCTCTACGACCAGGGCGTGTACGCAAACGTGGCGCTCTACCCCGCGGTGCAGCCCGGCAGCGCGTTGCTTCGCACCAGCGTGATGGCCACCCACGAGCGCCACCACCTGGACCGCGCCCTCGACGCCTTCGAGCGTGCGCGTGATCGCCTGCCGGACGATCCGGCGGCCGTCTCCGGCTCCCACTGAGATTCGTCATCGGTGGGGTTAGGACGTTCGGCCACTCGGCGGCGCTTGTTCAGGGATGGACAAATGGGTGACACGCGGAAAAGCCCGCTCTTAGCGACTGGGCACGCCCGATCCCTGTTGACGGACGGCAGGCCCTCGGGCTTTACTGGGGGTCGGTCCTGCTGGGCGCGAGGAGAAGGATCCCGGAAGCCCCGGGGCGTCGGGGGAACTGCATCTGCTGTCAAAAACTGCGCTTAGACGCGGGGAGGTCTTCATGGGCGAATCTGCCGGGTCCGATGTCGGGCAACAGCGCTTTCAGGCTCTTGAGCGTGCGAACAGAGTGCGCCTTGCGCGAGCGGACATCAAGGAGAAGGTCAGGGATGACCAGCTGTCCGCGGCCGAGGTCGTGCTCAGTTGCCCGTGGCAGATTCACGGCATGTCGATCAGCGACCTGCTCATGAGCCAGAGACGCTGGGGCCTGTCGCGCTGCCGGCGGCTGCTCATGTCGGTGGGGATCCCGGAGGACAAGAGGATCGGGACGCTCACCGAGCGCCAGCGGGTGGCGCTCGTCGCCGTGCTCGAGGCGAAAGGCGAACCCGGTGCCCCTGCGGCGGCCCCCCGAAGGTTGGAGCGCGAAGGGGCCCTGTCGGCGGTGTAGAGAGAATCTCGGTGCGGGCTGCGCTCCTCCCGCGGGCTCGTTAGGCGTCGGGCGTGAGGACGGCACCGGCCGTCGCCAGCTCCACGATGTGGCCGTCAGGATCGCGCAGGTAGACCGACTTGGAGAACTCCCGGTCGAGGACCTCCGTGCACGCGGCCCCCTGGGCATTCAGGTAGTCGCGCCAGGCCCGAAGCTCCTCCTCGCTCTCGACCGCGAGCGCGAAGTGATGGGTGGAGCCGATCCCCACCGTGCCCTGCTCGAGGTGTGGGTACTCGAGGCAGGTGATCAGGGTGCCGGGGGCGCCCTGCTCATCGCCAAAGATCAGGTGGCGGGCGTCGCGATCATCGTCGTTGACGGTCTGCTTGACCATCCTCATCCCGAGCAGGTTGCGATAGAAGGCCGTCGAGCGATCGAGGCTCTCGCAGATCAGGGTGATGTGATGGATGCCGGAGATGCGCAACCGGCGAGGCTCGTCCATGCCGTGGAGGGTAGTCGCAGGCCCCCTCAGCGAAAGGAGAGCCCACCTGAGCGCCGCTTGAATAGCTCGCGCAGCCCGACGAAGGAACCCGCGAAGGCCACCAGTCCTGCAAGAAGCAATATCCCGAGCGTCTCGAGCCCTGCGCCCAGGCCAAGGACCACGATCGTGAGGATCGCCGCCCCTCCGGAGAGGAGGGTGGTGTGCGAGCGAAAGCCCGTCACGTGCTCGCGGACCGCGAGCTCGAGCCCCGCGATCGAGGCTATGGCCAGCCCCGCGCCGATCTTTGCATTCCCCCCTTCCGAGCCGTCCACGATGAAGCCCCAGCCCAACAGCACGATGCCCGCCAGCGTTACCAACTCGGTGAGCGGAAAAGCTCCCCACAGAGGAGGCGGACGGTCTTCGGCGGACGTGCGTCCCCGGCGCCGCGGGCGCGCCGGGGCCTCGG
>JACCUO010000317.1 GCA_013811765.1 Thermoleophilaceae bacterium
GGTCAGGACGGGCTGAATCCGATTCCGTGAGGAGCGGTCGGCACCGGGAATGGCACGCATCTTGTACAGCCGGTACTCGTCGTTGCGGAGCAGCACCGGCCCGGTGGCAACGCCCGGCCGCGGCACCTCGTCCGCGACGATCACGTAGTCCGCCTTGCGGCTGTAGGGGATCGCCGGATAGCTCGTGCCGAGAATCGGCACGAGCGAGGAGAGCGGGCGCTCGTGGAGCATGTAGGACACCCATAGCTGCTCACCGGTCGGCGGCACGTCGAGGCGAATGCTCGCCCCCGGCGGGAGCTTGTCGGCCCAGCCACGGAGGGCGAAGATCTCCGGTGGCACCTGCATCGGGAACCGCTCGATCTCGTTGCGGGTCCCTCCCAGGAACGCCAGCGCGAGAACGGCGAGGCCGCCGGCCCCCACGAAGGCGAGCCGCCGACTCGCTCCGCCCGCCAGGCGACCCAGTCCCACCACCGCCACGATCACCACGATCGGCCCGAGGAACGCCAGTGTCTTGAAGAGGAAGTACTCGCCGTAGGTGCGCAGCTTGAAGCTGAGCGCCATCAGGAAGGCTCCCGCCACCATCGCGATGATGCCCGCCCGCTCCGCACGTCGCAGAGGCTTCAGTCCGAGGACGAAGGCGGCGCCGATCGCCGCCACCGCGACCAGGCCGAGCACCGGCACGTCGGGCACCCCGAAGTAGTGGGTGAAGCGGTAGTCGGGCGAGTCTCCGCGCCAGCCCGCGAGGCTCGAGCTCGGCAGCATCACCTCGAATGCCTTGAGGCCCTTCTCGAGTACTCCCAGGCCGAGCACGAGGAGGACCAAGCCGACGGGGATGGCGGCGGCGATCGCGAGCGCGCGCCTGGCCCGGCCCGGGGGCAATCGGGGCCGCCTGAGTCGCGGAACCGGCTCGCCCGCCGCTCTGCGCCGGCGCCACTCGAGCAGGCCGGCCACGCCGAGCGCCGCCGCCGGGAAGGGGAGCATCAACGGGTAGGCGAAGACTCCGATCGCCGAGAACAGGAGGAAGAGGATCCCCCACCGCCTGCTCGGCTCGCGCAGGAAGAGGAAGCCGAAGGCGAGGATGAACGGCAGTGCGGCGGTCCCCCACAACTGGTTGTAGTACGGGTGAACGGTCACGTAGGTGACCACGCGGTCGAGCGGCGCCAGGCCCATCGCCGCCAGCGAAAGGATGGGGCCGGCCCCGAAGACGTAGAAGGCGAGCACGAACGCCCCCACGCCGAAGATCGCCATCATCACCCCCGAGAGCACGGGAAAGACCCGGATCGGGTCGAGCCCCGAGAGCGAGGAGACCGCGGCCAGGCTGTAGAAGATCGGGTACTTCGAGCGCCACAGGGGCGAGACGCGGTCGACCGGCAGATCGGTCTCGACGTGCGTTGGCGAGCCCTCGCGCACCACCTCGGCCGCACCGGTCACCAGATGCGCGTCGGGGTTCTGTCCGAGCACCGCGACGCTGCCCTCCCGGAAGGCGGGCAGCAGCGTGAGTGCCACGAGCAGTGCCGCGAGGTAGGCGGGCCAGAGGGTGCGCAGGGCGAGCGAACCCGCGGCCTCGAGATCCTCCTCTCGCGGCCGGGCCCGGCCCAGGCGCAGGTGCACCGCGAGGGTAGCTCCTACCGCAACCACGATCACCAGGGCGAGGCTCGCCTCGAAGGGCAGGCGCGCGATGCCCAGGAAGGTGAGCGCCAGGCTCGAGGTGACGGCACCGACCGGGAGGGTCATCAGCGCCAGGTGGGGCAGCATCCGTTCGGGCAATAAGAGGCGCGCAACCGGGTATCCGCACAGCGCGAACAGCGCCACCGCGGGAATGCCGGCGCGCAGTGTGTCCGGCGCGGCGTCGAGCACGTGGCCGCTGTGCGCCTCCACGCCGAGCCAGCCCGCCACGACGAGGATGGCAGCGGCGATCGCCGGGCCGGCGAGCCTGCCCCGGCCACGACGCACGGCGAGGGCGCTCATCCCCGCCGGCGGCGGCCCACGAGCCTGCGACGCTCCGCGAGCACCCGGTACAGGAACGCCGGATTGCCGAGCAGGTATCGCCGCCACATGCGCCTCGGCTCCACGGCCAGGCGGAAGATCCACTCGAAGCCGTTGTCGGCGATCAGGTGAGGTGCGCGCGGAGTGCGTCCGGAGAGATAGTCGAAGAGCGCGCCCACCGTCCACACCACGGGCGCCTCTATGCGGTCGCGGTTGTGGTCCACCCACAGCTCCTGTTGGGGCGTGCCCATGCCCACGAGGACGATGTCGGGCTCAAGTCCGGCGATGTCCTCGAGCACCCGCTCGGAGTGGGTGCTGCCGGGGTCGAAGTAGCCGTGGTGGGTGCCGAGCACCCGCAGGCGCGGGTACCAGCGCTTGAGCGCCGCTGCGGCGTCGGTCGAGGAGCCGGGGTCAGACCCCAGGAGGTAAATCGACCGCCCCCGCTCCTGGCAGAGCGCCGCCACGCCCCAGATCCAGTCGGCGCCCGTCATGCGGTGGGGCACGGGTAGGCCGATCAGTCGTGCTGCGAGCCGTACCCCGTAGCCGTCGCAGTAGACGAGGTCGGAGTGCTGGAGCGCGTTGCGCAACTCGGGGCTCGCCAGCGACTGGTTGAGCACGTGGGCGTTCACGTAGCTGACCCGGTTGCGCCCGCCCTTCTCGACCAGGCCGAGGATGCGTCGCAGCAGCTCGGCGGGCGGCGCTGTCTGGATCCCGATGTCGAAGATCTCGGTGCGCCCGTTTGCAGCCGTCTCGGGAAGATCGGAAAGCGCTGTCGGGCTTGTGGCCATCGCGTGGCACCTTAGAGAACAACCCCCGGGCCGCGTCTCAGCGTCAGTGCAGTCTTTCGATGCCGGGATGGGTGTCAAATCCGCGGTCGAAGGTCATGACCCGCTCGATGCCGTGCCGCGCCATGACCGCCACGTGAACTGCGTCACGCGCCGAGAGTGACGCGTACCGCAGCAGGGTGTCCTTGGCGGCCTCCACATCCGCGCGCTCGATCGGGAGCACCTCGTCCACTACTCCGAGGATCGCGTCGAAGGCGGGCTGGATGGCGTCGCGCCTGTCGATCGCGGCGTATCGGTGGCAGATCTCCTGAAGCACCTCCGCGTCGGTGAGGAGCCGATCGCCGGCGGAGAGCGCCGTCTCCAACAGGCGCTGGGCGTCGAGCTTGTGAGGGTGCGGTGCTCCGACCAGGTACATCGGGATGTTGGAGTCCACGAGGATCACTCGGAGGCGGGGACCACGTATCCCAGTTCGATCTCGGCCAGCATGACGTCGACGTCCGCCGTGGGGAACTCGTGTTTCAGCGCGGCCCGCACCGCGCGCAGCTTGCCGTCCAGGTCACGGCGGGGCTCGCGGCGGCGCGCCTCGCGCAGCGCCTGCCGGACCCATTCCGAGACCGGCACCCCCTGCCGGCGAGCGGCCTCGCGCAGGTGGCGGAACTCCTTCTCGTCGAGCAGAACCTGGAGCCGCTTACTCATAGCATGAGTAAGATAGCAGCCCTAAAGGAGTAAGCCGTGGCGCGTGGTCACGTGTCTCCTGCGGGGACGGCGCGCCGCGCGCGGTCTACAGGACGAAGGTGCGGTAGCGCAGGCTTCCCCGCAGGAGCGCAACCATCTCGGCGGCGTCGACGAGCGCGTATCCGGGCAGAGCCGCCAGGGCGCCAGCCGGGCGGCGGTGATGTGCGATGTAGTGGTGCGCGTAGGGCGCGACCGCCACCAGCGACAGCCCGCGGCCGCGGCGCGCCAGGCAGATTCCCGCGAGTGCCGCCAGGAGCAGCTCGTGGCTCTTCTGCCAGAAGATGCCGTGGTGGTAGGAGGAGCGCAGTGCCGGATTGCGCTTGAGCGCCAGCACCGTGTCCTCCCACCGCGCGCTGTCGCGCAGAAGGCCGGCGAGGCCGCCGGCGTACACCGCGTGGCGTACGCGGGCGGCGTCCTCGTAGAGAGTCGGGGCGCCGGCGGCCCGGGCGCGCCATGCCAGATCGGTGTCCTCACCGGAGGGCCGCCTGAACCCTTCGTGAAAACCGCCGAGGCGCTCGAGCAGCTCGCTCGGGTAGGCGATGTTGCACGCCGGATAGGCCCGGTCGGGCCCGCTGACCTCGCGCGAGCGGCGGTAGACCCCGGCCCGGTCGAGCTCGTCGGGATCGGGGTCGGTGCGGCCCTGGATCACGGC
>JACCUO010000320.1 GCA_013811765.1 Thermoleophilaceae bacterium
CGCTCGCCGTCGCGCGCCAGGATGCGGGCCATCGTGCCGGCCACGACCGACTTGCCCGCGCCTCCCTTGCCCACCACAGCGAGTCTCATCGGGCCGACGTTACCGCCTCCTCTGCTTGGATTCGGCCGTCATGCAGGATCCCGGCGGCGAGGGCATCGTGCTCCGAGACGGCGCGACGCGCGGAGTCGCCGGGCTTGTCGCCGAGCGGTCGGCTCCAGAAGAGGCCGCTATGTGTGCGTTGCCCTTATTCGAGAGCGCCGCTCTGTCTACCGTCCTATGGCGAGCGGCCAAACAGAATGGTTGACCAAGGCGTCGTTACCGACACCGGTGATGGGGTGGCCGGGATGGAGAATGGGAGGGCAAGTTCCGGCCGGCACGGCCGAGACAGCCTGGGACGGCTGTCCTCGCCGATCCTGGTCGGTCGCGAGCCCGAGCGTGGGCTCCTTCTTGATGCGATTACAAGACCCCGCGCCCTGATCTTGGTCGAGGGGGAGGCAGGGGTCGGCAAGAGCCGGCTCGTGCGCGAGACCCTCTCCGATGCGGCGGTTCAGCACAGACGGGTGCTCATCGGACACTGTCATCGACTGAGTGAGCCTTTTCTCCTCGGCCCTGTTGTCGAAGCGGTTCGAGGCGCCGGCGCAGAACTCCCTGGTCGGCCGCTGAGCCCTGTGGTCGGGGCACTGCAACCGCTTCTGCCTGAGCTGGCCGACGTGCTTCCACCGCAACCCCCGCCCATCGGCGACCCGAGGGCCGAGCGTCACCGTGTCTTCAGGGCGCTGCGGGAGCTGATCGCCGCCTTCGGGCCGACCGTGTGCGTCTTGGAGGATCTGCACTGGGCGGATGAGGGCACGCTGGAGCTCCTCACATTCCTCTTGTCCGAGCCGCCAGAGGGGCTTGCTCTCGTCCTCACCTATCGCGGCGAGGATCTGCCTGCTTGCTCACGATTGGTCGGGCTTGCTTCACGGCTCCCGACAGAGACGGTCCAGGCCACCATCGAGCTGTCTCCGCTTGCCGTCGACGAGGTGCAAAGGCTGGTATGCGCAATTCTCGAGATCGATGAAGTGTCCCAGGAGCTGGCGAAGCACCTGCATGAGCGGACGGCGGGAATCCCGTTCGCGGTGGAAGAGGTCCTTCGTCTGCTCCGAGACCGAGACCAGCTCACCATCATCGAGCGGTTGCGAGCAGCGGACAAGCTGCATCAGGTTGGAGTTCCTCCCGCAATTCAACAGTCAATCCGCGAGCGGATGGAGCCCTTCACCGCCGATGCCCGGCTAATCGCCCGCGCCGCCGCAGTCCTTTCGGTTCCCGCCTCCGAGCAGCTCATCGCGAGCGTGGCGGGACTCCCGCCCGTGCGGGCGCAAAGGGGACTCGCCAAGACGCTCTCCGCCGGCGTGCTCAAGGAGAGAATGGGTGGCCTGCACGGCTTTCGCCACGCGCTCGCCGCGCAGGCGGTCTACGACGAGATTGCCGCTCTGGATCGACGGCGGCTACACCTCCGCGCTGCAGAAGCGCTCGAGTTTGGCCCCGATCCGCGCCCTCTGGCGCAGCTCGCCCACCACTACAAGGAGGCAGGTCGTCCACGGCAGTGGGCCCGCTGCACCGAAGCGGCCGCGGAAGCTGCCAGCTCCGTTGGGGACGACCGTGCGGCGGCTCGGCTCCTCGAGCAGGCGCTTTGTGGCCCGAGTCTCTCGCGAGCCGCCCGAGTGCGAATGGCGGTCAAGTTGGGCCCGGCTGCGCTCTACAGTGTGGCCCCGGAGACCGCTGTTGATCCTCTGCAGCGGGTGCTCGACGAAGAGCCGATGGCCGTAGGGACCCGAGGTGAGCTGCGTTACTGGATCTCGCGGTTGCGCTGCCAGACCGGCGATGCCGGTTGCTGGCGCGAGGAGATGGTGCGCGCCGCGGGCGAGCTCGCACGACGACCGGAGCTCGCCGCTCGGGCCATGGTGAACCTCGCTTGGCCGGTGTACGAAGAAGAGCACTTTGAACACCAGCTTGCATGGCTGGATCGAGCCGTGGAGGCGGTGGCGCAGACCGATGACCCTGCAGTCAGGACCGCGGTGCATTCCCAGCGGGCAGCGATCTTGCTGTGCGTCGGCGATCCGCAGTGGCGGAGCGCCCTCGGCGACATCCCGCCGGAGGGCCACTCGGTGGAGGAGAGGCTGCAGCTGCTGCGTGCCTACCACAGCCTGTCCGTGATGGCGCTCGGCCTCGGCCACCATGAGCCTGCCAAAGCGTTCCTTGCCGAGGTTGCCCGGCTCGATGACCTGCTCGACCACGTCTCGTGGGAACCGTGGCGGGAGAGCACGCAGGTCGCCCTCGACTGGCGTGTCGGGCGCTGGGAAGGGCTCGAGTCGCGAATCCGAGAGCTGTCCGAACGCACAAGGGGAAGGCCCGGGGTCTCGGTCGCCAACGAGCTGGTCTTGAGCTCGCTGTTGCTCAGCCAAGGGCGGATTGAGGAAGCCGAGCGGAGCTTCGAATCGATTCTCGAGCAGGCGAAGGCGCGGCACTGGATGACGGCACGCATAAGGTCCGCTGCGGGGCTTGCCCGAATCCATCTGGCCCGAGGGGACGCGGATGCAGCCAGCGAGGTAGCCGCGATCGGGCTGGAGGTGGTGAAGCAGAAGGGGATCTGGATATGGGGCGCGGAGGTCGTCCCGATCGCCGTGCAGGCCTTGCTCGCGCGCGCCGAGAACGGCGAGGCGTGCGAGCTCGTGGAGCGCTTCACCGAGGGGGTGGCGGGAAAGGATGCGCCCGCTGCGAGCGCGGCGAGCGTGTCGTGCCAGGCTGCCTTGGCCGAGGCTCGGGGCCGTCACAAGGCTGCCGCTCGCCTCTTTGCCCGCGCGAGCCGCGTCTGGGCCGAGCTGCCGTCTCCCTATGCGGCGGCCGAAGCGCGAGAGGCGCAAGCCTGCTGCCTGCTCGCCCAGGGTGAAGGGGAGGGAGCCGATCTCCTTCTCAGCGCGCTAGAGACCTTCGAGGATCTCGGTGCCCGCTTGGATGCCAGGCGGGTACGCGCGGCGCTCAAGGCACGGGACCTGGCGCCCCCGTCGCCGGGCGGGCGCCGGGCCTACGGAGACGAGCTCTCACCCCGCGAAGCCGAGGTAGCTCGCCTCGCCGGGAGCGGGCGCAAGAACCGGGAGATCGCCGACGTCCTGTTCATATCTCCACGCACGGTCGAGGCGCACGTGGCATCCGCCATTCGCAAGCTAGGCCTCGAGTCGAAGCAGGAGCTCGCCTCAGTCGCCGTAGGCGACCCTGAGGGGAAAGCATCCTGACGTTTTGCACGCGGGCTGGGCGGCCGCTGCTGGCGGAAGCTTCGTGATCCCTACGCGGCTGCGTACTCCCTCGCCGGCGCCAGGAACTCCGGGCGGTAGAGGCGCTCTCCCCCGAACGGCGACAGGCCATGGGTGGTCGCGGTGTAGTCGATCGTCTCCCTCCACCGCTCCGAGTCCATCGAGCCCGGCGCCACCACGCCATCCACGGCGTATGGCTCAAAGAGCGCCCAGTTCGCGCGGATGTGCTCCTCAGAGACATCCGGATACTGGCGTCTGAACGCCGCTATTCCGAGCTCTGGCTGCTCGAGCTGGAGCTCATAGCCCGCCACCCACGCATCGCGGAAGCGCGAGACCAACTCCAGCGGCACACGGTCCGCCGCCACTAGCCCGGTCGTGTAGACCTCGATGTCAAGTGGAATCGTGCGGATCGCGAGACCGGGCTTGCGG
>JACCUO010000063.1 GCA_013811765.1 Thermoleophilaceae bacterium
CCCGGATCCTCGGCCCGATCGAGCATCTTCGAGATCCTGGCCTTGATCACTGTGGACATCCGTCCGCCGAGACCTGCCATGCCAGCCTCCTTCTCCATCTCTCGTGGGTCCGTGCTCCGGTCGATCCTTAGACTAATGGCTCGGTGGAGCCGCGCCCTCCCTCCCACTCGCATTCGGTGCTCACCAGGTGGATGGGCATCCAGGAGGCCAACATGGCCGGCAACATTCACGGCGGCGCGATCATGAGGCTGTGCGACGAAGTGGCGGCGATCGCCGCTATCCGGCACTCGGGCCACCGGGTCGTGACGGCCGCCATCGACAGGATGACCTTCAGGAGCCCCGTCCTGGTCTCTGAGCTCGTGACCCTCAGCGCCAGCGTGAACGCGGCCTGGAGGACCTCGATGGAGGTGGGCGTCCGGGTCGAGAAGGAGAACGTCTGGACGGGCGAGCGGGTCCACACCTCCACCGCCTACCTGACCATGGTGGCACTCGACGCCGAGGGGCAACCGGCGCTCATCCCGGCGATCGCACCGGACACACCGGACGCGGAGCGCCGCGCCCGCGAGGCTCAGACGCGGCGTGACAACCGGCTTGCCGAGCGGGAGCAGCTCAGCGCGGATCGCGGCGGGCGCACCGACCCCGTGGTCTAGACGTGCCGGCGCGCGGCGCGAATGGGGCCTTGTGTCCGCATACCGAACACAAGGCCCCAACGGCTCCGTGCCGAGGAGGCCGGGCGACCGCGCTATGCGATCTGACCCGGTGGCGCCCCCGGCGCGCTGAGCTGACGCCACTCCCTGAACTTCCCGTTGCGCACGCGAAAACGGACACGGGCGACGCCCCCTCCGCGACAGGCGCCGCCACGACCCGGCAGCAGCCGGAATGCCACCAGGGTGGTGCGCCCCTCGTCGTCCACGTCGGTGACCTCGGCGCGACACGGCAGGCTCCTGTTGAACGCGATCGCCGCCCGGCGGTCACGCAGCCGGATCTCGTCGATCTGCTCGACGATCGCTCCCGTGGCGAAGTAGGACGCCGCCCTGTCGAAGTCTCCCGCGTTGAGCGTGGCGTTCCACGCGCGGATCGGGCGGGCCTCGTCCGGCTCGTTTGGCTTCGGCCGGGTGTCCGGCGGCGGCGTGCGCGCGGGGGGCTTCTTCGCGCCGGCGCCCCGCTCTGGCGGGTCCGGATCGTCCCCCTCCGTGAGGCTGCAGCCGCCCAGCGCCACGGCGGCGCCGGCCATCAGAGCCACGGCGCCCCGCCTCAACCCGACACCGCCGCCGCGCGCTCGCCGCGCCCCGCTCGCTCGTCATCCTGCGCGGAGCGGTAGAAGAAGAAGCCCACACAGAACAGCATGACAAGCAGGTCGAGTCCGAGCATCATGCCGCCGGCCACCTGCTGGTCGGTAAGGGGCGAGAGGCCGTGATCACGCGCGGTCCGGCCGTAGAACCCCTCGTATGCCGGGGTGCGCAAGAGGATGAAGGCCATCCCGAGGAACATGCCCGAGACGCGCGCGCCCAGCAGGTAGGGGACCTTCCAGAGTTCGCCGGGCAGGCGCCGCCGCCTGGGCTCGATCACCGACCACCAGACCAGCACGGCGCCGAACAGGAAGGACTGATGCTGGAGCGCATGGACGAGTGGGCTGCGCAGCGCGGCCTCGAAGGCAAACGAGAAATGCCATCCGTAGAGGATCAAGATCCACGCAGGGACCGCAACGAGCGGCCGGCGCAGCCACCGAAAGGCTCGCCGCAGTCCGGTGCGGCGCGCAAGCGGTACCAGTACGGGACGTGGCAGCAGGAAAGCGTAGACCGGCGTCCGGATCCCGATCAGAAGGAGCGGCGCTGCCAGGTCGGCGATCAGCAGGTGCTGTGCCATGTGGGCGCTGAGCAGTTCCTCCCCGAGGCCGTCGATCGGCGACAGCAGGCCTACCGCCACAAGCCCCACGCCGGCGTGCCAGGCCGTCTGCTGGCGCAGCGGCACCTCGTACCCCCGCCCCGCCAGCACCCGCACCGCGCGCACGTAAAGCGTCGTCGCTCCCAGCAGGAGCGCGATCACGGCCGGGTCGAACGAGAACCCCACGGCCCCCATTCTGAACGGCGGGGGCGGGCCTTACGCCGCGACTATGCGGGGGCCGGCTCCTTCTCGCCCTCCATCGCATCGCCCGTGGCGGTCCCAGGAGCCTGCTGGAGCACCTGAGCGGCGGCCACCAGCCTCTCCTGATGATCCTGGCGCTGCATCCGCGAGATCACGAGCCGCTGGACCTGGGCCGTGCCCTCGAAGAGCTGGTAGATCTTGGCATCGCGGAAGTACTTCTCCAGCGGGCATTCGGTGCTCTGGGCGTACTCGCCGACGAGGTCCATCAGCACGGTGGTTGCCCACATCGTCACGTCGCCGGCCTTGAGCTTGGACATCGAGCCCTGGCCGCCGGTCATCGGCACGCCGTTGCGGCCCATCCAAGCCGCGCGCCACACGAGCAGGCGAGAGGCCTCGATCTCGGTGGCCACGTCCGCGAGGGTCTGCTGCACGCGCTGCTGCTCGAGCAGCGGGCCGCCCTCATCACTCTTTCCCTCGAGGTGATCGAGCGTGTATTCGTAGGCCGCCCGGGCGATGCCCAGAGCCGAAGCGCCGACCATCGGCCGCGTGATCTCGAAGGTGGCCAGCGCGCCTGAGGGCCCGGACTTGTGGCCGGACCGCGCCCGCTCGAGCTTGCGGTCGAGCTTCTCCTTGCCACCCAGGAGATGGTCCATCGGAACCCGGACGTCCTCGAGCACGACCTCCGTGGTCTGCGAGGCGCGGATTCCGATCTTGTCCTCCTTCTTGCCCTGCGAGAGGCCGGGCGTGCCCTTCGGGATCACGAAAGAGGCCTGCCCGCGGTGGCCGAGCTCGGGGTCAACGGTGGCCACCACCACGTTCACGTCGGCGATTCCGCCGTTTGAGATAAAGACCTTGGTGCCGTTCAACACCCACTCGCCTGTGCCCGCATCGGTACCGCCGCCCGTGCCGGGCTCCAGCTTGGCGGTGGTGCGCAGAGACTTGACGTCTGATCCGGCGCCCGCCTCGGTGACGGCATAGGCGGCGAGCTTGATCTCTTCGCCCTCGCCAAAGCATTCGGGCACCCACTTGGCCACCTGCTCCGGGGTCCCGGAGGCGGCGATGCCGGCCGCGGCCAGATTGGAGGCGGTGATCGCCAGAGCGATCCCGGCACACCCCCAGTGCAGCTCCTCGGCATAGATCACGCCGAACATGCCATCGGGATCGCTGCCCATGCGCATGAGATGGTCGACCCCGTGAAGGCCCCACTCCCGCGCCGCCCGGATTGCCTCCCAGGGCACGGTCTGCTCGCGGTCGTACCTCTCGGCGAGCGGGCGGATCACCTCGGCCGCGAAGCTTCGGCACTGCTGCTGGAACTCCAGCTGTTCGTCGGTGAGCCTGAAATCCACTCTGTCTGCCTCCAATACTTGTGAGGGGCGCGTCCGAGCCCCTCAGGCGGGCCAAACTTGACCGGTCACGACCATTGACTGACCAGTCAACCAACAGGAATTGTAGCTGCGGGCGGGGCCGACGGCCCCTGCTCACCCCCCGCCCAACCGCGACGGCTATCGTGCGGCCCTTGCGCATGAAGACCCTGACGCTCGCCGCAACGCTCTCCCTCTTGGCTCTCTCGGGCTGCAGCCTCGGGGACGAGCCGAGCAAGCCGCCACAGCTTGGAACCCGCTCGGGTGACGAGGATGCCGTCGCGAAGCTGGGCTTCCCGTCCACGGCCACGAAGAACACGATCCGCGTCGGTGGCGGCGACGCGGCAACCGACGCGGCCGGAGTGGCCAGCGCCGTCTTTCCCGGCACGAGCGACAGCGCGCGTCCGACCGCCGTGGTGCTGGTGGACAAGGACGACTGGCAGGCGGGGGTCACGGCCTCGGTGCTTGCCGCTCGCCCGATCGGAGCGCCACTTCTGATCTCGGATGGCGACGAGCTCTCGTCCGTGACCAAGGACACTCTCGGCCGTCTGAAGCCGAAGGGGTCAGACCTGTCCAAGGACGCGCAGGTGATCCGCATCGGCGACAAGCCCGCCCGGCCGGGAGGCTTCAAGACCGCCGTGATCGAGGGCCGGGACCCCTTCGAGCGCGCCGCCGCAATCGACCGCTTCTTCTCCGCGGCGAAGGGCAAGCCCTCGGCCGACGTCGTGGTGGCCTCCGGAGAGCGCGCCGAGTTCGCCATGCCGGCGGCCGCCTGGGCGGCTCGCTCCGGCGACTCGGTGCTGCTCACCCGCAGGAGCTCCCTGCCCGCCCCGACGATAAAGGCGCTCAAGGAGCACAAGAGGCCCAACATCTTCATTTTGGGCCCAAAGACGGTCATCTCCCCGAAGGTCGAGCGGGAGCTGGGCAAGCTCGGGAAGGTCAACCGCATCCAGGGCACGACCCCGGTGGAGAACGCGATCGCCTTCGCCCGCTACGAGCGGGGCGGCTTCGGCTGGGGTGTGGTCGTGCCCGGCTACAACCTCACGCTGGCGGGCACCTCCCGACCGCTCGACGCCGCCGCCTCCGCGGCGCTCGCGACCAAGGGCGTGTTCGCCCCGCTCCTTCTGACCGACGAAGCCGCGGAGCTTCCGAGGGCGCTCGAGGCGTACTTGCTGAGCATCCAGCCCGGCTTCGAGGATGACCCGGGGCAGGCCGTCTACAACCGCGTCTGGATTCTCGGGGACGACAAGCAGGTATCCGTGCCCGCTCAGGCCCGGCTCGACCAGATCACCGAGCTCGTTCCGGTCCAGCCCAACGCACCCTGAGGCCGCTCTACTAACCTCCGCGCGAGCATGAGCGAGTACGAGCAGCCCGGGCGTCTGGAGCGCGAGCCGACTGTCGAGGACGTGCGCCAGCTCATGGGCGCCTCCACTCCGCACTTCGCGATGCACCTGCGTAACCGCATAGCGACGCTGATCTCGGGATTGCCGGCGGGCCATCCGGCCCGAGCCGAGGGAGAGCGGGAGATCGAGCGGCTCGACGAGGTGGCACTCGGTGGTGAGCGCCGGGGCAAGGAGGGAATGGACGAGCCCGCCCTGCCGAGCCTCCGGGATGGTTCGCCGGGGGAGTAGCACCCGCGAGGGAGCGGGTCCACCCGCGAATGAGCGGATCCGCCCCGGGCGGCACGCGGCGGCGCCGGGGCTGCTGCCAAGATCGTCCGGATGGAAGACTCCCGCCCCCACGCCGACCGCCCCGCGGGGATCGATGGCAGCGCCTTCAAAGGCCCCTTTCCCGTAGGGGAGTACGCCGAGGCACTGCGTTCCCGCCTGCGGGAGATGGCGCGCGTTCAGGTGTTCGGCGAGGTGTCGAACCTGGGCATCCGTCCCAAGGCGGTCTACTTCGAGCTGCGCGATCCCCGCGGGGCCCTGCCCTGCTCCATGTGGCGCGACGACTACGACCGAGCCGGTGTCGAGCTCGAGAACGGCGCCCAGGTGGTGCTCGCGGGCGGCTGTGACTACTACCCCGGCAGCGCCACCTCGTCGCCATCGTTCTCCTTCCGCGCCACCGCGGTGCGCCTCGCAGGCGAGGGAGAGCTGCTCGCCCAGATCGAGCGGCTGCGGCGAAGGCTCGACGCCGAGGGCCTGTTCCTTCCGCAGCGATCCCTACCGCGCGCGGCCCTTCCCCGCTCGATTGGCGTCGTCACGGGGGAGGGCGGCAAGGCGCGCGACGACGTGCTCGCGGGGCTGCGCCGCCGCGGCTGGATGGGCCGTCTGGTCTGGGCCTTCGTTCCGGTGCAGGACCGTCGGGCGGCCCCTCGCATCGCACGCGCACTCCAGGACCTCGCCGCAGTCGGGGGGGTCGACGTGATCATCGTGGCTCGCGGGGGCGGCTCTGTGATGGACCTGATGGCGTTCTCGGATGAGACCCTCTGCCGCACCGTCGCGCTGCTCGCAGTGCCGGTGATCGCCTCTGTGGGCCACCACACCGACCGCACCCTGATCGATGACGTCGCGGCGGTCAGCTGCTC
>JACCUO010000111.1 GCA_013811765.1 Thermoleophilaceae bacterium
GCTCGCTGAGCCGGTCGTGGAGCTCACGCACGCCGACCTCGTATCGATGGACAGGTAGCGTCATCGGCCAACCGTAGCAGCTACACGCGGCTCGCTTTCCTCGCACATGTCGTGTGTTTCGCGCTACGCAGCTGAACGACTGACCGTTCCTGCTCCGGCCGGAGGACACTCGAATCGGAGGCGCTCGCGTGACCGCTACTCGTCGAACAGCTCGCTCAGGGCGAACGCGAACCCCGGCAGCAGCGGTGAGGCGAGCGCGTCGCCCGCCGCCGAGCTGGAGCGCGACGTAGAAGCTGGGCGCGGCCGCAGCCGAGCGTCTGAACACGAGCACCTCCTCGGCGGAGGTGTCCACGAGCCACAGCTCTCGCAGCCCTTCGCGCTCGTAGCCGGACTTCTTGGCGCCGATGTCGTAGCGCCAGGTGGACGGCGAGCGGACCTCGACCGCGAGGTCTGGCATCGGCGCGGGCGGCTTGGCGTGCTTGCCGGGGGCGCGGCCTTGCGAGTACCAGAGCACATCGGGTGCGTAGACGTTGCGATCGTCGATGCCGACATCGACCGGGATGCTGATCTTGCCCCGATCCGGTCCCGCCTGCATCCAGGCGCTGATCGACAGGATCAGGCTTAGTTGGACCTGCCCGTGCCACCAGGTCGGGTGGTTCACGACGACCTCACCCTCGACGAGGTTCCACGGCCTGCCGTGCTCGGGCAGCGGCAGGTCGAGGAACTCCTCGGCGGTCATGGTCTGCGCAGCCGGCATCGCGGTCATCGTACTCCTCCCGTTGCGGGGCTTCCATGGTCGGGGAAGGCCCCGACGGCCCGCTTCTCACCCCCCTCGGAGCCGAAGCCCGAGGGGTATGGGCTATGGTCTAGGCCGTTCTGTATCGGTCGAGCGCCTGCCGCCGCGCCTCGAGGTGGTCCACGATCGGCTCCGGATAGTCGGCCCCAATCACGCACCCAACCTCGCGCTGCACCTCCAGGGGCATCTTCCACGGTTCGCGGATGTAGCGGTCGGGGACCTCGGCGAGCTCCGGCACGTGGCGGCGGACGTACTTGGCGTCGGGGTCGTGGGTCTCCATCTGGCGCGCGGGGTTGTAGATCCGCTTGAAGACCGGCTGGGGGTCGGTCCCGACCGAGGCGATCCACTGCCAGTTGCCGTTGTTGTTTGCCTCGTCACCATCGACCAGCAGACGCATGAAAAAGCGCTCCCCACAGCGCCAGTCGATGCCGAGGTCCTTCGTCAGGAACGAGCCGACCACGAGGCGGGCGCGGTTGTGCATCCAGCCCTCGCGCCGGAGCTGGCGCATGCCCGCATCGACCAGTGGGAAGCCGGTGCGCCCCTCGCACCAGGCCTCGAAGCTCTGCCCGGCGGGGCTCCACTCGATCCTGTCGCGGTAGCGCTCCTGGAACTCGGAGTTGGCGTTGCGGGGGAAGTGGAGCAGGACGTGGTGGTAGAAGTCACGCCAGCAGAGCTGGCGGCGGAAGGCGGCCGGGCCCTCGCCCCGCCCCAGCCGCTCTTCGGCCTCACGGGGGGACACGCAGCCGAAGTGCAGGTAGGGCGACAGCCGCGAGGTGCGGTCGCTGCCGAGGGCATCGTGGTTCTGGCCGTACTCGGATACGTCACCCGCGAGGAACCGCTCGAGGCGCTCGCGGCCCTCCTCCTCCCCACCCGGCGGCGGCTGATCCACCTCCTGCGCGAGGCCGAGCGAGGCAAGCGACGGGATCTCGCCTTCGGAGAGGCCCGGCGGCAGGGCCGGCATCCTGCGCGGGGCGCCCAGTACCTCACGGCGGCCCTCCTGCTCCCACGAGCGGTGAAACGGCGTGAAGACCGTGTAGGGCCTCCCGGCCTGGGTGCGCGGCGCGCCGACGTCGTCGATCACGTTGAGCCCCGGGTGGCCGTGGAGCTCTAGCCCGGCGTCCTCGAGCGCCCCGTGGGTTCGCTCGCCGCGGTCGCGCGCGAAGGGCGTCACGTCACCGGTGAAGTGGACCTCGTCAGCCCCGATCTCCGCCGCCAGCTCCGCCAGCTCGCGCTCGGGCGGGCCGTGGCGGATGACGAGCCCGCCGCCGCGCTCGCGCAGCGACCCGTCGAGGTCCGCCAGGGAGTCGAGCAGGAACTGGGTCCGCGGACCGGATTCGTGGCGGCCGTGGAGCAGCCGATCGTCGAGGCAGAAGACGGGCACTACCGAGTCGTGGGCCGCGAGCGCCGCCCACAGCGCGGGGTGCTCGTGCACGCG
>JACCUO010000122.1 GCA_013811765.1 Thermoleophilaceae bacterium
CCGGAGTCCGCGGCGCGGATCGGGGTGCCGCTTGCGGCAGAGATGTCGATCCCGGCATGCAGGCGCCCCCAACGCTGGCCGAATGGCGAGGTGAAGGCCCCGCTCACCGGCCAGATCAGTCGCCCGGAGCCCCGCTTGATCGGTCCCGCGCCCGGCCGCGGCGCAAACGCCTTCGGCCCCGCGCCGGATAGGGCGTTGCGGACCTTGGCCTGCTCGCGCTCGAGCGCCATCAGATCCTCCTGGGCGCTGCGGCGCTGGTTGCGGACCCTCGCCAGCACCACCCGCCGGCCATTGCGCTCGGTGCGCAGATTCCCCTGCGCGGAGGCCAGCTGGTCACGCGTGGAGGCGATGTCGTCGCGCCGCCTCAAGATCGCCTCTGCTGCCACCTGCTTCGTCTCCTCGAGGTCGGCGAGCAGGCGCTCCGCCTTCTCGGCGCGCGCCTTGAGCACGCGGACCTTGGCGACGATGTCGCGGTCCTGGTCGGAGATGCGCTCGAGGAACTCCGTCCGCTCGAGCAGATCCGCGAAGCCGTCGGCCTCCAGCACAACCGTGAGGGCGTCGGGCTCGTCGGCCTTGTACAGCTCCACCAGCCGGTCTGCAAGCGCTCCGCGCGAGGCTCTCAGCTTGGACCGTGCCCGCTCGAGGCGGTCGCGTGCAACCTCCAGCTCGTCACGTACCCGCAGGAGCTCCCCCCGCTTGTCGTCGAGGTCGGCCTGCACAACGCCGAGCCGCTTCTGCGAGGTCCGGATCTGTCCCTGGAGGCCCCCGATGCGCGTGTTGTAGCGCTGGATCGTCGTCGTGAGCACGCCCTCTTTGCGCTTCTTCTTCTCGACCTGGGCGCGCTTGGCCTGAATCCGCTTGGACAGCGGAGCGGACTGCCCGGGAAGGGGCAGCAGGAGATAGGCCGCGACGGCCAGGCAGATGGGGACCCAGAAGGTCTTTCTATTCGTCATATGGCGTCCCACGGCGCTGGCCGGGCGAGGCCTGGGAGCCGCGCCGCGCGCTACCTGTTCAGGTGGCGATGCGCCCCTGCCTGGGGCCTGGCCTCCGGTTCCTCGTTACCCTCGTTATGCAGGGTATTCAGCGCTTGGGACCGGGCCACCGTAGCACGCAGGCATGCCTCCCAGCGCGCTTTTCCTGCCCCTGCAAAGGATCGTGCATCACCCCACGGATCGTGCACGGCCCCGCTCTCTACAATTCAACCAATGGCCACCCAGAAAGCAGTCTTCCCCCGCGACGCCGGGCTTCAGGTCCGGATGTTGTTCACGATGTTCCTGCTCGGGCTGCTCTACGTGGCCTTCGTCGTGGCGCTGCTCTCGGCCGGCGCGGGCGTGGCCGTGATGCTCGTGGTGGTCGGAGGGATCTCCCTGGCACAGCTCTTCCTCTCGGACAAGCTCGCCTTGGCCGCCATGGGCGCCAAGGAGGTCTCGCCCCAGGAGGCGCCCGGCCTGCACGCGATGATCGAGCGTCTCTGCATCCAGGCCGATCTGCCCAAGCCGAAGATCGCCGTGGCGGACACCGACATGCCGAACGCGTTCGCGCTGGGGCGCTCCCAGAAGAAGGCCACGGTCTGCGCGACCACCGGGATCATGCGCACCCTCTCGCCCACCGAGCTCGAGGGCGTCATGGCTCACGAGCTCGCGCACGTCAAGAATCGCGACGTGCTGATCATGACCGTCGCCAGCTTCTTCGCCAGCGTCGCCGCGATGATCATGCAGTTCTCATTCTTCTTCGGCGGGGGCGGGGACAGTGACGACGGCGCCCCGGCGGCGCTCGTGATCCTGCTCGTGTCGCTGCTTGTCTACATCGTCTCGTTCTTCCTGATGCTCGCCCTCTCGCGCTATCGCGAGTTCTCGGCCGACCGCGGCGCGGCGCTGGTGACGGGCCGCCCGAGCGCGCTGTCGTCGGCGCTCATGAGGATCTCCGGCGCGATGCAGGGCATTCCCCAGGAGGACCTGCGCAAGGCCGAGCGGCTGAACGCCTTCTTCATCGTCTCCCCGAACGTCAAGGCGTCGATCAAGAATGTTTTCTCGACCCACCCGCCGATGGAGCAGCGGATCGAGCGCCTCAACCAGCTCGAGGCACAGCTCCAGCGCGGCCCCGCCTAGTCCCGGCTGATGGGCTTCCTCGACGCGGTCTTCGGAGGTGGCAAGAAGCTGAAGGGGCCGGCCCCCGATCGCCTGTTCGCGATGACCACGGCCTACGTGACGATGCAGACCGGCCTCGGGATGGAGAGCTCGGGCGCCGCGGGAATCGTCTTTCAGCCGCTCGGCACGGCGGACTTCGAGCAGATACTGAAGGACGCCGAGGAGCTGCTGTCGGGGACGGC
>JACCUO010000126.1 GCA_013811765.1 Thermoleophilaceae bacterium
CCGCAACGGCGCCCACGAGCGACAGCCCGCAGTCGCCGGTGTGGTCCGCTCCGAGGGAATCGACCAGCGTCGCGATCCGTTCGTGCAGGGGCACACCGGCGACCTCCAGGTCCTGCAGGTCGGAGGCCCCGGGGTTCGAGGTGCTGACGAGCACGAAGCAGGCCGCGCCCGCCGTGGCGGCGGCGTCCACGAGCGGGCCGAGCGAGTCGCGGCCCAGCAGGGGGCTGGCGGTGAAGGCGTCCGCTGAAAGCCCCTCGACGGCACCGTAGGGGCCGGACGTGGAACCCACCAAGGCCTGCCCGTACGCGTGGGCAGTCACCGGGACGTCGCCGCGCTTGCCGTCGGCGATGGCGAGCAGGCCGTTCTCACGCGCAGCCGCCCGTACGTCGGCGAGCGCCGCCCACCCTGGCGCCCCCAAGCGCTCGAAGCAGGCCAGCTGCAGTTTCACCGCCACGCACGCGGGGCCCGCCGCCTCGATCGCCCCGCGGCAGTGACGGACGAGGGCCGCCGCCGTACGCTCGGGAACCGGGCGCCCATCGTCGCCGCCCCCGAGCGCGAGCGGCCACAGCGCGGCGGGGTCGGGGTCGAGGCCCAGCACGACGCGGCTGCGGCGCTCCTCGACGAGCGCCGCCAGCCGGTCGGCGAAATGCGTCGGGCGACCGATCGCTCTCGGCCTCGGCCGCCCCCGTCAGGCGCTCCTAGCCGCCCTTGACCGCCTTCTTCAGCGCTGAGCCCGCGGAGAAGCGGGGCACGCGGCTGGCGGCAATCTGAATGCGCTCACCCGTCTGCGGGTTCACGCCCTGGCGAGCGCCACGGTCGGCGACGGAGAACTTCCCGAAGCCGGTGAAGCTGATCTCCCCGCCACGCTTGAGGGTGTCCTCGATGACCTGGAGCACCGCATCGACGGCATCGCCGGCGTCACCCTTCGAGAGCTTTGACTCAGCAGCCACCTGATCGACGAACTCGGACTTCGTCACCTTCTCCTCCTCTGAACGGGGAAAAACGAGCCCTGAACCTAACAACGAGCCCGGACGACGGCGGTCAGACCCCGGTATCCGAGCGGGTCCGAGAACCGTAACCCCCGCATTTTGCGAGTTCGGAGGCGTTGCCGAGGAGGACCCGAGCTGCGCTCAGGAGCCGGAGACGGCCATCTCACCGATCAGCAGCGGCACCGCCTTCACGCTGCCGGCCAGAGGCACCCACCGGCTTTCCGAGCCGATCGCCGCAACCGCGCGGAGCATCCCGACGAGGTCGCTTGCGATGGTGATCTCGCGCACCGGCCGGCCCAGCTCGCCACCCGCGATCAGCCGCCCCGTGGCGCCGACCGAGAACGTGCCCGAGACAGGATTCACGCCCGAGTGCAGACCGGCCACATCGGTCACATAGAGGCCGTCACCGGCCTGCGCGAGCAGCTCGTCGAGGGTGGCACCCCCCGGCTCGATCAACAGGTTGGTGGTGCCTACCGCCGGCGGGGTGCGATAGGAGCGCCGGCCCGCGTTGGCGGTCGAGGAGCGGCCGTCCTTGCGCGCTGTCCGCGCGTCGTAGAGGTAGCCGGCCAGGCGGCCTCCGTCGATGAGCGGGGTACGGCGGGTAGCCGAGCCCTCGCCGTCGAACGGAGCGCTCCCGGGCCCGCCAGGGTCGCGTCCGTCGTCCACTAGCACGAAGGAGGGCTCGGCCACGACCTCGCCCTCGCGCCCGGCAAAGAGCGAGCGGCCGCGCTGCACGGCGTCCGCGGAGAGCATCGATCCGATGAAGCCGGCAAAGGAGGCCGCCACGAAAGCGTCCAATACCACCGGGCACCTGCGGCTCTCGGGCTGGCGCGCGCCCTTCAGCGCCAACGCGCGGTCAGCGGCCTCGGCTCCGATGGCGTCGGGGTCGAGCTCCCCCGGGTGACGGCCGAGGTCGATGCCGATGCCCGTCATCAGGTCGTCGCCCTCGCCGGCGAACGCGGAGGCATATGCCCACGCCTGGGAGGCCGAATAGGCGGCCGAGAACCCACGCGAGTTGGCGATCGCGGCACTGCTTTCCTCGTCGGAGAAGACGGCCTGCTCGACCTGGGAGATGCCCTCGCGTGAGCGGGCGGCACGCTCGACTGCCAGGGCGAGTTCGATCTTTCGCTCCGTGGTCCACTCCGCCATCTCCGCGGACTCGAGCCCCGGCACCGGCGTTACGCCGAACTCTGCCGGGAGGCCGGCGTGCTCGTCGGGATCGGAGATGGCGGCCGAGGCGTGGGCAGCCGCCCCCAGTGCCCGGATGCCTTGCTCCCCGAGGTCGGTGCCGTACGCGTACCCGGAGCGGCCCTCTAGGAAGGCCCGGATCCCGATGCCTCGCCCGCCGGCGTCGCTCAGGCTCTCGACGGCGCCGTTGTAGACGCGGATCTCGCGGCTCACGGATTCCTCGCACCATCCCTCGGCATCGCTGGCACCGGCGGCGAGCGCCGCCTCGACACCCGCCTGGGCGAGGTCCTCAAGCGTCACTGGGCGGTGCCTCCCACCGTCAGCTCGCGGATGCGCACGTGAGGCTGTCCCACCCCGGCGGGCACCTGTTGGCCTCCCTTGCCGCAGTAGCCGGTGGCGATGTGGAGGTCTCCCGCGATGCCGTCGACCGCGGCGAGCGCCTCGATCCCGTTGCCCACGAGCGTCGCCCCCCTCACCGGGGCGGTGACCTTGCCATCCTCGATCAGGTAGCCCTCCGAGATCCCGAACACGAAGTCGCCGGTGGCCGGCTCCACCTGCCCGCCGCCGAACGACACGGCGTAGAGGCCCCGGCCGACCCCCGCGATCAGCTCCTCCGGCGTGGCCTCGCCGGGTGCGAAGTACGTGTTTGTCATCCGCGGCATCGGCAGATGCCGGAAGGACTCGCGCCGCCCGTTTCCGGTGGACTCCACGCCATCGGCCCTAGCGCGGATCAGGTCGTACAGGTATGAGACGAGCCGGCCGTCCTCGATCACCGTCGTGCGCTGGGTGGGGGTACCCTCGTCGTCGATGCCGTCACTGCCCCACTCTCCCTCCCGGCGGCCGTCGTCATACGCCGTCACGCCGGGCTGTGCGAGCTGGTCGCCAAGACGCCCGGCGTAGACGCTCGCCCGTTTCTGCACCGCGTCGGACTCGAGCCCGTGGCCCACCGCCTCGTGGAGCAGCACGCCGCCGAAGCCGTTGCCCACGACCACCGGCAGCCGCCCGGTCGGGGCGTCGACCGCCTCGAGCAGGGTCAGGGCCTTGCGCGCCGCCGACTCGGCCACCGCCTCGGCATCCTCGGCGAAGAGCTCGAACCCCGCGTGCCCCCCGCGGGTATCGCTACCTGTCTCCACCCGCGGTCCGTCGCCCGCGCCCGACCGGCGCGCCACGACCTGGGTCGTGAGCCGCGTGCGCGTGCGGTCGTCCGAGGCGGCGAGCCCGTCCGAGTTGTAGATCTCCACGCGTCGTCGCCCCTCCGCGTAGCCCACGGTCACCTGGATCACCTCGTCCCCCGCCGCCCGCGCCCGGTCGTCGCAGGAGCGCAGCAGGTCGGCCTTGCTTGCGGCATCGACATCCTCCGGGCGCTGGGCCACCGGGTGACCCGCCGCGGGGCGGCTCGGGCCGAGCGGCCGGGGAGCCGTGACGTCGCTCCGCACCGCCTGGGCCACCGAGGCGGCCACCCGCAACAGCCCGTCCTCACCAAGACCATCCACATGGCCGAAGTAACTCGCGTCCCCGCGCACGACCCTCACGGAGGCGCCGCGTTCGGTGCCGGCCTGCGGGCGCTCCACCTTCCCGTCGTCCAGCGACAGGGCGAAGCCGCGGCGGTCCTCCACGTACAGCTCGCCGAGGTCGCCGCCCCGCTCCAGGGCGCATTCCAGCACGCGCGCCGCTAGCTCCGGGTCGACCATCGTCATTGCTCGTCCTCCCCCGCCTGGGCCGCGCGGCGCGCCCGCGCGCGGTCGCGGCGGCTGCCGCCCTCGGCCTCGTCGGCGAGGGCGATCATCCGCGCGGCCACGTCGAGGATGCGGTCCTGGCCCTTGGCTCCCGGCGCAAGGATCCGCGGCTCACCGGGACGGGCGAAGAGGACCACCTTCGGCTCACGCTCGCGCTGGCGGCGGCGCACCCCCGCGGCCACGCCCTCGGCCACCGCGGTGGCCCGCCCGATCGCGCCCTTGGCGGGGTCCCTCATGCGGTTGGTCTCGGGAGGCGCCGGGTGGCGGGGTGCCTCATGCGGGACGCTCGAGCTCGAGCATCGTCTGGCGCAGGTCGTAGAGCACGAGGGCCGAAAGGGCCAGACGGCGCGCAACGCATGCCAGCGTGTGGCTCACGGTGCGCACGGCGAACACGGCGCCCCCCTCGGTTCGGGCCTCGATCTGCTCCGTCGGCTCGGGTGCGGCCGCATCGGCCGCCTCGATCAGCTCCTGCGCGAGATCGGCCAGTCGCTGGGCGCGGGCGCTGTCGTCGTCGCTGGCCGCCACGAGCGCGCCCGCCGAGTCCATGAGCACCGCGCAACGCACGTCGGGGGAGAGCTCCACGAGCCTCCCAGGGACGGTCCTCGCGGCGGCTCGGACCGGACTCACGCCGGGGTCCCGGCGTGTGGTGCAGGGGTGGGTGCGCGCTGGGCCGGTGGCATCGAAGTCACAATAGCGTCGTGCCCCTCTCGCGAATCTCGTGGATAGTGACCGTCGGGATCTGCCTGCTGGCCGCCGCACTGCTGCTGCTGGAGGGCTACCAGGGCTACTCGGGTGTGCTGCTTGCCGTGGGAGCGGCTGCCGCGGTGAACCTGCGCTGAGGGGGCGGGGGTTCCGCCGCTCTCTCTGCCGGCGGATGCCGCCTCGCTTTGGGCCGACCGACCGGGTCAGCGGCCCCGCCGGGACTCGGAGGGCTCCGACGGCTCGAGGTGGATCAGCACGTCGGCGCCGCGCAGCCTCCGGCCGATGTCGCGCTGCAGCTCGTGGGCCAGCTCGTGGGCGCGGGTGAGGGTCGTGCCCTCCGCGAACTGGACGTGCATGTCGATGTAACGGCGGCTGCCGGCGCGCCGCGCGCGCAGCTTGTGAAAGCCCGCAAGCTCTGGGGCGCCGTGTTGCTCGAATGCCTCACGCACCGTGCCCAGCTCGGCCTCGGGAAGGGCCTCGTCGACCAGCACGCGTGAGGAGCGGGAAAGGATCCTGACCCCCGCGAACACGATCGCCACCGCCACGACCAGCGCTGTCGCCGGATCGAGCCAGGTGACCCCTGTGACCTCGACGAGCACGAGCGCGACAAGCACGCCGGCGGAGGTGGCGGCATCGGTGCGCAGGTGCGCGGCATCTCCCTCGACCGCGGGGGACTCGGTGAGCTCCGCCTGCCGGTAGAGGTAGGTCGAGACGGCCAGGTTGGCCACCGCAGAGAAGCCGATCACGGCGATGCCCACCCCGAGCGAGTGGACCTCCGCGGCGTCGACCAGCCGCCGCACCGACTCGTACACGATGATCCCGGCGCCGACCAGGATCAGCATCCCTTCGATCGCGGCGGCCAGGTTCTCGATCTTCGCGTGGCCGTAGGGGTGGTCGGCGTCGGCGGGCTCGTCAGCCTTGCGCACCGAGACGAACGCGATCACCGAGGCGATCAGGTCGATGCCCGAATGCACCGCCTCGGTGATGATCGCTATCGACCCGGTGATCGCGCCCGCGGCGAGCTTCAGCGCGATCAGGAGCGAGTTCGACGCGATCGAGAGGCCGGTGGCGCGGGTCTTGCTCGAACGCTGCGCGGCGGGCCCGACGGCTCGGGCCGGGCCGATCAGGCCGCCTCGATCCGCTCGAGGTCTCCGAGCAGAGCCCGCGCCGCGCGGCCGCGGTGGCTGATCGCGCTCTTCTCCTCCGCCGAGATCTCCGCCATCGTCAGGCCGCCGGAGAGGTCGTAGGGCAGGAACGCGGGGTCATATCCGAACCCGCCCGCCCCCCTGGGCTCGTGCGTCAGTCGCCCTTCGCACCGCCCCTCCGCGACCATCTCGGTCCCGTCCGGCCAGACGATCGCCAGTGCGCAGACGTAAGCCACGCGCGTGTCCCCACCCGACGGCACCTCGCGCAGCAGCTTGCCCAGGTTCTCCTTGTCTGTGGCACCTTCTCCCGCATAGCGAGCGGAGCGCACCCCGGGCGCGCCCCGGAGGGCGGCCGCCTCGATCCCGGAGTCATCCGCCACCGCCGCCGACCCCGTCTGCGCAGTCACGTAGCGAGCCTTGGCCAGCGCATTGGCGCGGAAGCTGTCGCCCACTTCGGGGGGAAGGGCCAGCCCGTCGGCCAGCGGCACCAGCTCATGCGGGGCGAGCAGTGCACCCAGCTCGCGGAGCTTGTGGGCGTTCCCGGATGCGAGCACGAACCGCACGGCGCGCCCGGCCTCAGGCCACGGCCGACCGTTGAACCTCACGCAGCCGCCCGATCCCGCCGGCCGCGAGGGACAGGAGCTCATCAAGGGAGGTTCGCGAGAGCGGCGTGCGCTCGCCTGTGGCCTGAACCTCGACCAGCCCGTCGCCACCGGTCATCACCACGTTCATGTCCACCTCGGCGGTCGAGTCCTCCGGGTAGTCGAGGTCGAGCACGGGCACGCCGTCCACCACCCCGCACGACACGGCCGCGATCGACTCGGTAAGCGGCAGCGAGCTGAGCAGGCCCTTCTCGATCAGCCCTCTCAAGGCGAGCTCCAGCGCGACAAAGCCGCCGGTGATCGCCGCGCAGCGGGTACCGCCGTCGGCCTCGAGCACGTCGCAGTCCACCCAGACCGTGCGCTCGCCGAGCGCCTCGAAATCGACTATGCCGCGCAGCGCGCGGCCGATGAGGCGCTGGATCTCCACCGTCCGCCCGTCCGCGCGACCCTTGGAGACGTCGCGCTGCTTGCGCTCGCCGGTCGACGCGGGCAGCATCCCGTACTCCGCGGTCACCCAACCGCGTCCACGCCCCTTCATCCAGCGGGGCACGTCCTCGGCGACCGACGCCGTGCAGATCACGCGCGTACCCCCCTGGGTGATCAGGGCCGAGCCACTCGCAGTGCTCACGAAGCCGGGCTCGATGCTGACCTCTCGCAGCTGGTCGGCGGCGCGGCCATCGTGCCGGCTCATGCGGCCGCCCCTGCGGGCTCCGCCGGCCCGGTGCCCGGTGAGCCCACCGGCACCTGGCGCACGCGGGCGATCGGTAGCTGCAGGAAGCGCGTGCCAAGCCGGCGAAATGCCTCGGGATCCCCCGAGGCGAGGAACCGGTAGGCCCCGCGGCGGGCTCCCGGCGCTGCCACACCCCCCGCTTCGAGCTCCCTTTCGACCTCCGCCGCGATGGCCTCACCCGAACTGATTATCTCGACCTCCCGGCCCATGGTGCGTCGCAGCAGCGGGCGCACCAACGGGTAGTGCGTGCAGCCCAGGATCACGGTGTCCACCCCTGCCCCGCGCAGGGGGGCGCAGGCGCGCTCCACACACTCCACGGTGCGGCGATCGACCTCACCGCCGACTTGAATCAGCGGCGCGAGGTCCGCCGAGGCCACGGCATGCAGCCGGGCCTTCCCGTGGGAGGCCTCGGCCAGCGCCCGCTCGTATGCGCCGCTGGCCACCGTGGCGGGCGTGGCGATCAGCCCGACCTCCCCATTGCGGGTGGCGGCGGCCGCCAGCCGCGACTCGGGCGCCACCACCCCTATCACCGGGACGCGCCCGGTGAGCTCCTCGCGCAGCGCCGGCAGCGCTGCCGCGGTTGCGGAGTTGCAGGCCACCACGATCAGCTTCGCTCCCTCCTCGAGCAGGATTTCTGCGATCTCCCGGGCGAACCCCAGCAACTCGCCGGGCGAACGTTCGCCGTAGGGAAAGCGCGCCGTGTCGCCAAAGTAGGTGAAGTCCTCGTGGGGCAGCGATACGAGGCATTCGTGTAGGACCGTCAGGCCCCCGACCCCGGAGTCGAAGACGGCGACGGGCAGCTCTCGATCGACGGGCAGCACCGGGGCATGGTGGCACGGCGGGCCGTCGCGGTGCGGATCCGCTCCACCGCGAGGGCCGACGCGCCGAGCTCAGAACTGGACCTTGCGGACCGCCTCCTTGATCTTCCCGAGGATGACGTCACCGAGCTCCTTGCCCTCGTCGCTCCTGAAGCCCTTCATCGCCGCCACCACCCCTGCCATCACGAGCGCGACCAACAGGATCAAGGCGACGTACTCGACCGTTCCCTGACCTGCCTGGCGGCGCAGGGCGCCCAGCGTGCGGGCACAGCCGGCGTGTGCGAATCCCATCAAGCGGTACATGAGTCCCTCCTCCTTACGAGTTCAATGGACCGTGATCGTCCGCCCGCGAGCCACACGCCTCCACACCCGGGCGTGACGGCCTCGCGCGCGCCGGGTGACACGCCGTGCGCCAAGATGAGCCCCGTGTGCGGCATCGGCGCCCTCCTGGACCCGGCCGGAACGGCGCCCGCCGACTGCGGGCGCAAGATGGTCGAGGCGCTGCGCCACCGCGGGCCCGACGGCGATGGCGTGCATCGCGCGGGCCCCGCCACGCTCGCCCACACCCGACTGGCGATCATCGACGTGGCGGGTGGCGATCAGCCGCTGCACTCCGAGGACGGCACGGTGTCCGCCGTCGTGAACGGCGAGATCTACAACCACATGGAGCTGCGGGGGGAGCTCGAGCGGCGCGGTCACCGCTTTGCCACGCGGTCGGACTCCGAGGTCGTGGTGCACGCCTACGAGGAATACGGCGAGGACTTCGTGCGGCGGCTCAACGGCATCTTCGCCTTCGCGCTGTGGGACGGGCACCGGCGCCGGCTCGTGGCCGCTCGGGACCCGTTCGGCGTGAAGCCGCTCTACTGGTGGACCGACGGTCGCCGCGTGGCGATGGCGTCGGAGGTCGGCGCGCTGCTCGCCGCCGGGCTGGTCGAGCCTCGGGTCGACCGCACGGCACTCGACCACTACCTGGCCTGCCGCTTCGTGCCTGCCCCGAGAACCATGTTCGCGGGGGTCAGCAAGCTTCCGGCCGCTTCCCTTCTGATCGCCCCTGAGGACGGGCCGGTCCTCCGGTCGAGCTACAGGGAGGGCCCCGGAGAACCCCTCGACGCCCCCGAGCACGAGCTGGAGCGGGAGCTGACCGAGCGCTTCGTTGACGCCGTCGAGCGCCAGATGATGGCCGACGTCCCCTACGGCGCGTTTCTCAGCGGGGGCGTCGATTCAGCCGGGATCGTCGCCGCCATGGCGCAACGGATGCAGGCGCCGCCCGCCACCTTCACCATCGGCTTTCCCGGCCACGGCGCCGTGCTCGACGAGCGGGGGTACGCCGCCGAGGCCGCCCGGGCGATCGGCAGCGACCACCACGACACGGCGATGGAGCAGGCGGACTTCCTGGGCGAGCTGGAGCGTTGCGTGCGACGGCTCGAGGAGCCCTGTGGAATCCCTTCGGCGCCCGCCCTCATGCAGCTCTCGCGCTTCACGGCCAAGTCGGTCAAGGTCGTGCTCTCCGGCCAGGGCGCCGACGAGCCACACGGTGGCTACGGACGCCACCAGGCCGCCGCGGCGCTCGGTGCCGCGGGCCGCCTCGGCC
>JACCUO010000142.1 GCA_013811765.1 Thermoleophilaceae bacterium
GCTCGCGCGGCGGCCCCGCCCACCCGGGCGGGGCCGCACACTACGCGCGCCTGGCTAGAAGTCCAGGATCTGCGCTTCGTCCGCGCGAACCGCCGCGATCTTGGTGTTGGTGGCTGTGGTGAACGGCGGCTGGCTGAACAGGTTCAGGCCTGCGCTGCCCTCGGCCTTGCACAGCACGCTGGCGTCGAAGGGACTGTTCTGGACGTGCGCCTGCAGCAGCGCGAGCGAACCGGTGTTCGCGGCGTTCCCCCCCGGGGCCAGCGCAACGGTGGCCCGGTCCTCACTCGTCCCGGCGCGCAGGAAGCACACGGCCTTCAGCGTGCCCGTGGCGCTGTTTGACGCAGTCACCTTGGCGGAGACGATGTAGGCACCGGCCGGAAGCGTGATCTTGCCAATCAGCGTCTCGGCCCCCGTGAATCCCTTCGCTGCCTTCTGCGCGGCAAAGAACGCACGCGTTGTGACCTGGGAGACCGATCTGCCACCCAGCCGGTCGGCCACCTTGGCCTTCGGCACCTTGCCCACCTTCGACTCCTTGATCTGCCTGCCGCTCAGGCTGTCCCTCCGGATGTCGGCTCCGGTCAGCGATCCGTTCTTGACGTCCCGTCCGGTGATCGTGAGCGCGTAGGCGCTCCCCCCCAGCGCGACGAACAGGGCGATCAGCGCGATCGCCATCGCGGGCGATGGCTTGCGCCTGAGTATTCGGTTCATGCGACCTCCAGTCGATTGTGCGGCGCGGTCGGGCTGCGCCTTCCCCCGTCTTGGGTTTCGAACCTACAGCGGCGGGCTCCCCAGTTCAAGGCACAAGGAGCTCATCAGCGCCCCAACTCCAGCAGCCCCCACGTCACGAGCGCCGTGACCAGCCCGCCCCCGAGGATCGCGGCCAGGAGCCGGGCGGCGTGCGCTGCCCCGGGGCCGGCGCCGGGCGGCCCCTCCTGCGGTGCCATGTCAGCCTCCAGCAGGACCTGGAGCGCGGCCTGCGCCCCTGCCTGTGGGACCAGCACGTCCCGTGGCCCCGCCGCGAGAAAGTCGGGGACGTCAAACCCGGCACTGCGGCGCAGGATGCTGGGGACCCCCTCTTCGAGCAGCATCCCCTGGATCAGCTCCGCCTCGGCTTGGTTGCGACCGCCCGCGACGCGCACGAGATCACCCTCCGCGTACAGAGGGTTGATCTTGCGCGCGCGGGCGTGGGCCTCGCTGCGGGGAGCCTCCACGGGGTCGGCGCCCACGTGGACCAGCGGCATCTTGCAGGCGCCGCAGAACCGCTCCTCGAGCGAGTAGCGCAGCGCACACGATGGACAGGCGAGCGGTTCCGCCGAGCCAGTCATCCCTCGAGGACGAGATCCTCCTCGTCAAACCGTCCGTCGGTGATGTGCCAGGCCCGCACGACCGGCTCGCCTCCCGCGAGGGAGACGATCAGGTAGGTCCAGTGGGGGTAGTGGGCGAGGTTGATGTCGGTCTGCGAGGGCTCGGCGGCGCTGCGGGGGTGCGAGTGATAGATCCCGACCTCATATCCCTCGTCATCGAGCACGTTGGTTGCCAGCAGGCTCTTCGAGTCCAGCTCGAAGGCGTAGGGAGACCTGCGTGGATTCTCCGCGCGGACCACCTCCTGCACGGTGCCCTCGGCCGCCCGGACGTAGCCGCAGCATTCGTTAGGTGCCTCCTCGCGCGCGTGGTCGACCAGCGCGTTCCACTGGTCCCGGGTCATCCTCATGGGCACTTAGACTAGGGGAGGCTCTTCACTCTCAAGTGATCTGTGCGCCCGGTTGGAGCGCAGACCACGGTATGGAGACTCTGCACTTACCACCGGTTCATGGAAGGCACCGTAGAGGTCGTGGAGTAGCCTGATGTCGATGGCCTTTCTATCCCCATCCCCCATCGAGCTGATGATGATCGCGATCATCGCGCTGATCGTGCTGGGCCCCAGCCGGCTTCCCGAGGCTGCGCGCTCGCTCGGCAAGGGCATGCGTGAGATGCGCAACTCCTTCCAGGGCGGGAGCGGCGACGATGACGATGACGACGGCGGCGATAAGCGCGGGCCCGGCCCGCACGACGACGAGCCCGAGGACGGCGGCGTGGACGACGATGCCTCTTTCGACGAGCTGGGAGACGGCGACGATGCCGACCAGGCCGCCCACGCCGAGGACCAGCGCGAGAGCGTCGGGGCCTCCGAGCGCTCCTAACGCCCGGCCGCCTACCAGAAAGAAGCGCTCTCGAGCGTCCCGTCGGCCTCGAGCTCATCGAGGCTCTTGGTGTACACGCC
>JACCUO010000151.1 GCA_013811765.1 Thermoleophilaceae bacterium
GTCCTGGCCCTTCCAGTCACTCACGCGGCCGATCAGCGCCACCACGAACCGGTCCGCCGGCACGCCGAGCAGGTCGCGGGCGGCGGCCCGCGCCATTGGCGCCGGCGACCGCGGGAGGCCGTCGTAGAGGACGAAGGCCTTCGGAGAGCCGGTGAACTGCGCGGCCACGGCGCCCGAGATACAGGCCAACGCGCCCGCTCGGAGCATCCCGCCCCGGAACGCGGGCCACAGCGCGGCGCTCATACGGCCCGCGGCGCCCTCGTAGATCTCCCGCACGTGCAGCAGATGCCTCACCCCCGCCGCGCGCGCGATCGGTCCTCCCGAGAGGATGACCGACGTGTTCGAGTGCACGAGCGCCACGTCGCGGTCGCGGGCGATCGCCCCGATCGCTCGGCGATCCGCTGCTGCGGCGCGGACCAGCCGCGCCGTGCCGGAGGGCGTGAGGAGGCGGCGCCTCAGCACCGCCAGGGGGTGCACCACTACCTCCACGCCGGCCTGCTCGAGGAGAGCACCCAGTTCCCCCCGCTCGGGAAGCACGCAGAGCGGCTGCCAGCGGGCGCGGTCGAGGCCTCCGGCGATCGCAAGTAGCTGAAGATCCGCCCCGTACCGGCCGGCGGAGGAGTGCAGGATCAGGACCCTCCGGGCCACCCGCGGCCCTACGAGCCGGTCTCGACGCGCGCCTTGAGGTCCTCGACCGAGTGCTTCATCACCTGGTCGTTCAGGGCCGAGCCGATCTCCTTCGGCATCGACGCGCCCGGCTCGATCCGCAGCGCGTAGGTGGCCAGCGTCGTGCCGTCGCCCCGGTCCTCCAGGACGAGCTCCCCGTTGACCTCCCTCACGTCTCCTTCCACGAACTCCCACGTGATGAGGTGGGGGGACTCATAGGAGTAATCGAGCGTGAACGAGAGCAGCCGCACGCGCGCGTCGACCTCGAAGCACACCCGCCTGCCGCGTCCGTCGCGGTCGCGCGACTGCACCTCGCACGCCTTCACCGCCCGCAGCCAGCTCGGATAGGACTGGAAGTCCACGAGTGTGTCGAAGCACTCCTGCGGGCTGCGTCCCACCACGATCTGCCGCTCGGCGTGTCTCCTTTTCACGTGCCGCTATATACAACCGGGGCCGGGCCGTCCAAGTCAAGCTCGGCGGCGCGATCCGGCGGTGGCTCGGGTACCCGCCCCGGATGGAGCAGGTGGGCCAACAGCTCGATTCCCTCCACCAGCCGCGGGCCCGGGCGAGAGAAGTAGGAGGAGGCGTCCACGGCCAGCACGCGTGCGCCCAACCGCGCGAGGCGATCGCGTTGCAGCAGCGTCTCACGCGCCGCCTGCTCGGCCCCGTAGCCACATGGGATCGAGAGGATGACCTCGGGCCGGGCGGCCTCGACCTCTGCCCACTCGGCCGTGTGCGATCGCTTCCCTGCCCGACCGAGCACATCCTCTCCGCCGGCAAGCTGGATCATCTCCGGAACCCAGTGGCCTCCCACGAACACCGGGTCGAGCCACTCGAGTGCGGCCACTCGGATCCGTGGTTCGCTTGCCACCGCCTCCGCCACGGCGGAGATCCGCCTCGTGGACCGATCCGCCAGCTCAGCGCCCGCCTCGCGCGCCCCTCCGGCCTCGGAAAGGCGCGGCATGTCGGCCAGCACGTCGGCGAGGGTCGCCGGATCGAGCGAGATCACCTGCGGCCGTGCGGGCAGGCTGGCCGCCAGAGCCTGGACCTCCTCGAACGCGACGGCGCAGACCTCACATACCGCCTGGGTCACGATGAGCTCAGGCGCCAGCTCGGCCAGCAGGGATGCGTCGAGCTCGTAGAGGGGCTCGCCGGCCTCGGTGCGCTGCCTCACCGCGCGGTCGATCTCGCGCGTCGTGAGGCCTTCCGGGATAACGGTGCGGGTGAGGTGGGGGAGAGCAGCGGCCTCGGGGGGATGATCGCACTCGTGGGTCACCCCGACTACGCTGTCCCCGAGACCGAGGGCGAACAGCATCTCGGTCGCAGAAGGCACCAGGGAAGCGATCCTCATGAGGGGAACGATGGCACGTCTGGACGAAGACGAGATAGCGCGACGGCTTTCCGCCCTCGAGGGCTGGGCGCTCGAGGGGAACGCGATCACCAAGCAGTTCACCGGCGCCGATTTTGCGGGTTCGGTGGAGTTTGTGAACCGGCTCGCCCCGATCGCCGAGGATATGAACCACCACCCGGACCTCGCCATCGCGTGGAACACCGTGACCGTGACGATCTCGACCCATTCCGAGGGTGGCCTCACGGCCCTGGACTTCGAGCTCGCCGGCAGAATCGACGCGTCGGCTGGATGATGCCGGCGCGGGTGATGGCCTCTGCTAGCGTTCGCCCGAGTCACTCGCATGAGCGACGACGAACCTCCTCGAAGTAGGCCGCAGGTAGGCCTCCAACCAGCCCTTGAGGGCCCTCCATGACCGAGCTTCTGCTCCTGGTCGGCGTCGCCGTGCTCGTCGCCGCCAACGGATTCTTCGTCGCGGCCGAGTTCGCGCTGGTCCGTGCTCGCGACGGAAAGCTCCAGCAGATGGAGAACGATGGTGCTCGCGGAGCGGCGCTCGCGGGGCACCAGCTCGAGCGGATCGACGAGTACCTGTCCGCCTGCCAGCTGGGCATCACGATGGCGTCGATCGGCATCGGGTTCATGGGCGAGCCGGCGATAGCGAGCCTGCTCGAGGAGCCGCTCGGGGGCGTGGTGGGCCACGCCGCGGCGGTCGCGATCTCGTTCGGAGTGGCCTACCTGCTCGTCACGGCGGCGCACATCACCGTCGGCGAGCAGGTGCCGAAGATCTACGCGATCACGCACGCAGAGGAGACCGCTCGCCGGGCGGCAAGGCTGCTGCAGGCGTTCCGAGTGACCTTCAAGCCCTTCATCTGGGCGCTCAACACCACGTCGAACGCGATGCTGCGCACGATCGGGGTGAACCCGCAGGCGGAGTTCGAGGAGATCTCCTCCTCCGACGACCTCAAGATGATCATCGCCCGCAGCGCCACGGGCGGCAAGCTCGACCCGGGAGAGGCCGGGATGCTGCGTGGCGTCTTTCACCTGCACGAGCAGGAGGCGAGGCAGGTGATGACCCCGATTCCGGCCGTCGTCACGGTGGACGTGTCGGAGACCGCCGAGGCGGCGCTACGGCGCTGCGTGGACTCCGGGCACACGCGCCTGGTGGTGACCGAGGACGGCAACGACGACCGCATCCGCGGGATAGTCCACAACAACTCGCTGGCGCGGCGCCTGATGAACGAGGGCCCCGACGCCTCGATCAAGCCGAGCGTGAAGGACGCTCTCATCGTCCCCGAGACCAAGCCCCTCGATGACCTGCTGGCCGACCTCCAGCGCGAGCGCGCCTCGCTCGCGGTCGTGATCGACGAGTACGGGCGCACGGCCGGGATCGTCTCGATCGAGGACATCGTGGAGGAGGTCGTGGGCGAGATCGCCGACGAGACCGACCCGGCTGTCGCCGGCATCCGCCGCCTCGCAAACGGCGACTGGTGGGTGCGCGGGCACGTCCCGATCACCGACCTCACCGACTACGGAGTCGACCTTCCGGTGGACTCCGACGCCTTCAACTCGGTCGGCGGCTTCGTCTTCGGCGAGCTCGGCCGGCTGCCCAAGCGCGGCGACATGGTGCGCTCTGACGGCTACTCGCTGAGGGTCGAATCCGTGCGTGAGAACCGCATCGAGGCGGTGCGCATCCGCCATCACGAAGGCTCCGGCCTGAAGGGGACCGAGGCTGGTGACAGGCAGGCCGACCCCAAACCGCGCGAGGCCACCGAGGGCGCCTGACGCAGTACTACTCGTATACGTAGAAGCCTGCGCCCGACTTGCGACCAAGGCGGCCCGCGGCGATCATCTCGCGGACCCGTTCGGGCACCTCGACGTCAATCGACTCCGCGATCGCAACGGCCACGTCGAGGCCCACGAAGTCGAGCAGCCTGAGCGGCCCCATCGGGTGCCCGGCCCCGAGCTTCATGCAGGTGTCGAGCGCCTTTGGCTCGAGCCCCGTTCGCTCGCCCAGCTCGACTGCGTCGAAGAGGTATGGGAAGAGCAGTCGGTTGACCACGAATCCCGGGACGTCCGGCACCTCGACGACCGTCTTGTCGAGGTGCTCGCAGAGGTCACGGAAGCGGCTGCGGGTGTCCTCGGTGGCCTCGTCCGGGAAGGCAAGCTCGACCAGGTCCATTTTCTCGACGGGGTTGAACACGTGCAGGCCCGCGAAGCGGTCCGGGCGGCCACCGGCCTCGGCGATCTCCGCCACCGAGAGGGAGGAGGTCGTGGTGGCAACCAGGACGGGCTCCGGGAGCAGGTCCGCCAGCAGCGCGTGCACTTCCTTTTTCACGGCGATGTCCTCGGTCACGGCCTCGACCACCACCGTGCTGTCGCGCAAGGCCTCCAGCTCGGTCACGACGGCCGCCACGTCCTCGATGACGGTCGAGGCCCGCTTCGCGGACGCATCGCTGCGGGCCCACAGGACGACGTCGCCGCGCTCGGCGGCCAGCCGTGCCAGGCCGGTGGCGATCGCCCCTGCGCCGACGATCCCGATGCGCTCTGTTGCGGTTGGCTGACTCACGGGTCAGCTCGGTACCCTAACCAGAGCGACCCGCCGGCGCCGAGCCGGCGAACTTCCCACGGAGGCCCACATTGCGCCC
>JACCUO010000178.1 GCA_013811765.1 Thermoleophilaceae bacterium
GTGTCTTTTCTGTGGCACTTTCCCGCGGGTTTCCCCGGGTCGGATTTCCCGATCACCCTGCCCTGCGGTGTCCGGACTTTCCTCGAACGCCGGTTTTCTCTCCGGCGCCCGCGGCTGTCTGGCCAGCACTCGAATGGTAGGGAATCAGCGCGTTTGCGCCAAGCCCGCATCCGCGGCGTTCTCAGATTGGCCCGCGGAGTGCTACGAGAGCGTTGACCTGCAGCGTGCGCATCGGGCCGTCGTACCGGCGGGTGCGGGGGCTGCGGGGGCTGCAATCAGCTCACCGTGGCATACCGGGCATTCAGCGGTGCCGGTCACGCGCAAACCCTCCCAGACGCCATCGAGCCGCTGCTCGAGCGTGAGCCTTCCGTCGGGCGGATCGCCTGGTGGGGAGCCGCCCGCGTGCGGGCTCACTCGGGCGCGGATACTGCTTCGCTTCTGCCAAAAGGGCCTGCCCTCGCGGGCCGGCGCCGCGACCCCCGCGCTCATGTAACCCTCCTCAGCACGCCCACCACCTTGCCGAGCACTGTGACCTCCGTGCTGCGAATCGGCTCGAGTAAGTCGTTCTCCGGCTCGAGGCGCACGTGGTCGTCCTCCCTGAAGAAGCGCTTGACCGTGGCCTCGGAGTCTCCGACCAGCGCCACCACGATCTCTCCGTCCAGCGCCGTTTCGGCGATTCGCACGACGACGTGGTCGCCGTCGTGGATGCCTGCCTTGATCATCGAGTCGCCCGTGACCGTCAGGACGTACTCGCCCTCGTCACCCCCTGCGAGAGCCGGGATCTCGACGTACTCCTCGATGTTCTCCTCCGCGAGCACGGGCGCCCCGGCCGCCACCCGACCGACCAGTGGAAGTCCGCCTGCAACGGCGCGCTTGGCCTTGCCGACCAGCAGTTCGATCGCGCGCGGCTTGCTCGGGTCACGCCGAAGCAGCCCGATTTTCTCGAGGTTCGAGAGGTGCGCGTGCACGGTGGAGGACGAGGTGAGGCCGATCGCCTTGCCGATGTCGCGCACCGTCGGCGGGTAGCCGTATTTTGCGGAGTACTTCTTGATGAAGTCGAAGACCTCCTGCTGGCGCTTCGTCAGGTCGAGCTCGGCCATCTCAGCGCTCCTCTTCTGTAGCGAGTTCGTGCACTCTTGCGAACATGTGTTCGTAGAGTACTAGTGCGTCGGACGGAACGGGGCGGGCGGCACTGCGCCGCTATGATCAGCCACCGCTACGCGCCTGTGGCGGAATTGGTAGACGCGCAAGGTTGAGGGCCTTGTGGACCATTTGGTCCGTGGGAGTTCGAGTCTCCCTGGGCGCATGAAGTATCTGCAGATGTCCGCGTTTTGGCTCTCGGTTGCCGGTAGTGGGGCTGGCGCAGAGCGGCCCACACGCAAATCGCTTGTCCTGTTCTCGGGCGGGCCGGGTGGTGCCAGGTACTCCAGCTACGGTGCCTCGAGTGCCGTCAGTGCGATCACGTCGCCACGATCGATCGGGCGACCGGAGGCGCGCTTCATCGCGATCAGATCGTCCTTACCGGCAACGGCGACGGATAGTCCCGCGACCTCGATCGTGAGCGCACGCGCGCGCAAATCCTCGTAGGGCGCGGCGCCTGGCGGGCGTAGATGAACATCGATTCCGCCCGCCGGAGAATCGAGCACGTGCGTGTCTGCGGCGGCGATCGCGTCCGCGTCGAGCCGGCAAGGGTCGCCATCGGTCAGCTGTCGCGCACCGAGCTGAGTGAGCGCTGCGGCGAGGTGGGAGAGGTTCCCGCGATCCGCCGCGGGGAGGATGTCGACATCCTGGGTAGTGCGCACATGCCCGTGGGCCTGAACCGCCAGGCCGCCGATCAGCACGAAGTCGACCTCGTGCCGGGCGAGGGCCCCAAGGATGTCGAGAGCTTGAAGTGGGGTCTCGCGCCGGGTCATCCCCCGCGCGCCCGGGCCCCCGCCCGTGCGACCTCGCCGCCCAGTCGATTCCAGTGGATGCCGAGCTCGAGGCGCTCCGCCGGCGAGCGCGCCAGGTTCGCCGCGAGGTGCGCGAGGTCGAAGTCGCCGACCGCCGGGCGTGCGTCCAGGCTGAGCGTCTCGCCCATCGCGCCCAAGAGTCCGGCAAGGGTCGAGAACGTCGGTGATACCTCAGCGCCCTCGATTCGGCTGATCGCAGCTTGGGAGGTACCGGCCCGCAACGCGAGCTGAGCCTGGGTCAGCCCATGGGCCACGCGCCGGTTGCGCAGTAGCTCCGCGGGAGTCGTCATCATGACGATTCAGTATATCGGATCTGGTATCCGGGGCTGAGTTGCATGCGGTCGGTGGGAGCCACGGCGCGGGTGGTCCTATGCGCAGGGTTGCTATACCCCCCAGGGGTATGTTACGCTTCTCGACGACACCCAGCCCCGACCCGTGCAGGCAAGTCTCAGGAGGCCGTCATGAAAGCTCTGGCAGAGGATTCCGATCACAAGCAGCGTCATCAGCACCACGAGCCGATGCCCACCTCGGGCAGCGCGCTGAACTCGGTCGCGTTCAGCGCAACCCTGCACTGCCTCACCGGCTGCGCCATCGGCGAGGTGCTCGGCATGATCATCGGAACGGCGCTCGGCTTCTCCGGCCTCGGCACGATCGCGCTGGCGGTCGGCCTGGCGTTCCTCTTCGGTTACGGCCTGACCAGCCTTCCCCTGCTCCGCGCCGGCTTCACGCTCGCCGCGGTAGTCCCGATCGCGCTGGCCACCGACACCTTCTCGATCACGGTGATGGAAATCGTGGACAACGGAATCATGCTCGCCGTCCCCGGAGCGATGGAGGCCGGAGTCGGGGATGTGCTCTTCTGGGGTGCGCTGTCCGTGGCGCTGGTGGTTGCCGGAGGGGTGGCCTACCCGGTCAACCGCTGGCTCATCACCCGTGGAAAGGGCCACGCGGTGCTCCACGAGACGGGGATCCACGGCGGCCCGCCAACCAAGCTCGTCGCCGTGATCGCCGCGGCCGCGGCGGTGTTCGGCACGACGGTGCTGGCCGGGGAGGCGCTCAGCTCCGATGACCAAGAGAGCCACGGCGGCGATCACACCGCGGAGAAGGCATCCGAGCGCGCGCCCGAGGGACACGGGGGAAGCGAGAAGGGATCACATGGCGGCGCGGAGGAGCCGGATCGGGTCCGCGGGCTGGCGGTTGCCGAGGGCGGCATGAAGCTCGAGCTCCAGCGCGCCGAGCTGCCCCGCGGCGAGCGCACGCGGCTGAGCTTCCGGGTGATCTCGACACGCACCGGCAGGCCCGTGCGCGATTTCCAGGTCGAGCACGACAAGCGGATGCACTTGATCGTGGCCCGTCGCGACATGGCCGTCTTCCAGCACCTGCACCCCAGGCTCGCGGGCGATGGCACGTGGAGCACTTCGATCGTCGTCGCGGAGGCCGGGAGCTATCGCGTCTTTGCGGACTTCAAGCGTGGCGGCGCAAACGAGACGCTGGCCGCGGATCTGGGCGTCGACGGGCCGTTCGACTGGAAGCCGTTGCCGGAGCCGGCGAATGTGACCGCCACTGCCGAGGGGTACGACGTCCGCGTGGAGGATGCCCGACCCGGAGCGGGCACGGAGGCCGAGCTCCGGTTCGCACTCAGCCGCACCGGCAGGCCGGTGCAGGGCGAGCCCTACC
>JACCUO010000185.1 GCA_013811765.1 Thermoleophilaceae bacterium
GGGCGAGTCGCCTCTTTTTCTTCGTCGGCTATCGGCAGGCGTGAGTTTTAGAGCCCTAATACCTCGAGGGACTTAACTGGCCGGCGAGCAGGGAAGACGTCTTGGGGGCCGGTGATCCGCCTGAGCCGCCCCGCGAGGGACCGCTCGGAGCGGTCCGTCGCGGCTTGCGGTCCGGAAAGTCCTCTAGCGTGAGAACTTCTTGGTGTTACGCCGTGGGGGCGCGCCGTTCCGGCCGTCGGGACGGCGCATGTTGAAGAAGAACGGCAGCTCGGTTCTCGGGCCGTCCGGGTACCCGGCGCTGCCCGGCAACCCTTGTCCTCCCGTGTTGTTGTAGGCCTGCGTGCTCGGCCTGGTCTGGCTCGCCGGCGCGCTCCTGCGTCCGGTTGACGGCGTCCTGCTCTTCTTGTCCCTTCTGAGCTTCACGTGGCGACTCCTTGTCGAAAGTAAACATGTCCAAATGCAGAATGCGGCCCGGAACCCTAGCCCCGGGAAAGCGGCCGGGCAACCCCCAAACCGCCGTTGGGCGGCTCTCGGAGAAAAGAGTGGCGGTTCCGGGGGATATGTTCGATAGCCGGAGGAGGGATCGGTCGGACGATCGCGGTATGACAGGGTGGGGCCATGGCGGCGAGCGAGACTCCGTGGTGGCGCTCGGGGGTCGTCTACCAGATCTACCCACGCTCCTTTGCCGACTCGAACGGTGATGGCGTGGGTGACCTCGCGGGCGTGACCGCGCGACTCGACCACCTCGTCGATCTCGGCGTGGATGCCGTCTGGCTCTCGCCCTTCTACCGCTCGCCGATGGCCGACTTCGGCTACGACGTGAGCGACCACACCGATGTGGACCCCACGTTCGGGACCCTCGCCGACGCCGACGCGCTCGTGGAGGGCGCGCACCGCCGCGGCCTGCGCGCGATCTTCGACTGGGTGCCGAACCACACCTCAGACCGGCACGCGTGGTTTCTGGCCTCGCGCTCGACTCGCGATGACCCCAAGCGGTCGTGGTACGTCTGGCGCGACCCGAGGCCCGGAGGCCGCCCGCCGAACAATTGGATCTCGGCCTTCTCCCTTGACGGCGAGCGTCCGTCGTGGACTCTGGACGAGCGGACCGGCCAGTTCTACCTGCACTCCTTCCTGCCCGAGCAGCCTGACCTCAACTGGGACGATCCGGCGGTGCCGGAGGCGATGCATGACGTCCTGCGGTTCTGGCTCGACCGCGGAGTCGACGGGTTTCGCATCGACGTCGCGCACGCGATCGGCAAGGACCCGGCCCTGGGCGACAACGAGCCAGGCCGCCGCCACGACCAGGACTGGCCGAGCGTCCATCCCCGGCTGCAGGCGATCCGCCACGTACTCGAGGAGTACGAGGGCGATCGGATGGCCGTCGGGGAGGTCTACCTGCTCGACCAGGCCGAGCTCGCCCCCTACGCGCGGGCAACCGACGAGCTCCACCTCGTGCACAACTTCGTCTTTCTGAACCTGCCGTGGTCGGCGCCGCGGTTTCGCGCGACGGTCGACGAGTTCGAGGAGCTCGCGGGGCCCGGCGCCTGGCCGGCATGGTGCCTTGGAAACCACGACCACCCGCGCATCGCGAGCCGCTACGGCCGCGGGCCCGCCCGCGTGGCGGCGATGATGCTGCTCACCCTGCGCGGCACCCCGTTTGTGTTCCAGGGGGACGAGCTGGGCCTGACGGATGTGGAGGTGCCGCCCGAGCGGATCGTCGACGTGGACGGGCGCGACCCGGTGCGGTCGCCGATCCCGTGGGAGCCACCATCCAGCGCGGGGCCCGGCGCGGGCTTCTCCACCGGCGAGCCGTGGCTTCCCATGACGCCGGAGGCCGAGCGGCTCGCGGCGTCGGCCCAGGTGGGTGACTGCGAGTCGATGCTCTCCCTATACCGCGCGCTGCTGGCGTTGCGCCGGGCCACGCCCGCGCTGCGCGAGGGCTCCTACAAGTCCCTCGAGGCGGGCGAGGACGTCTATGCCTTCGAGCGTGGAGGGGACCTGGCCGTGGCGCTGAACTTCGCCCCCGAGCCACGCCGGGTGGGCGCGACTGGCCGGGGCTCGCTGCTCCTCTCGACCCGCCCCTCCGCGCCGCGCGGCACCGAGGTCGATCTCGCCACCCTGACCCTCGAGCCAGACGAGGGCGTCATCGTGGCTTTCGCCTAGAAAGGAGCGCAGCCCGATCTTCGATCGGGCGTCAGGGCGGCCGGCGCCTGCCGGGCCTGCGCACGCGCAACCACCGGAAGTCGTGCGGCTTGAGGTCGAGCTTTACGCTCCCGCCGTTGAGCTCATGCACGTCTGAGCTGAACAGGTCGATCAGGGCTTCGGCGTCATCGGGGCGGTCCAGCTCGATGGT
>JACCUO010000203.1 GCA_013811765.1 Thermoleophilaceae bacterium
CTCCGGGTCCCCTCCGGCCCCCGCTTGCGGCTCCACGCCCGACGGCGGCTCGCGGTCGGGAGCCTCTCCCGGGTTCTCTCCGTCCGGGGGCTCACCGTCACGCCGCTTGCGAAATCTGCCCAGTGCCAAAGTCGTCTCCGATCGCGGCGTGTCCGGGAGCTTTGAGGCACGACCGCAGCATCTGGCACCCTATCGCCTGTCGCTCAGGGAGCGCGTCGCAGAGCGGGCTCCCCCACCAGGGGAACCCGAGCCCGGGCTTGCGCCAGCTTCGCTACCCCGTCGCCAAGGAGGTTCCCGCATGCCCGCCCAGCAGTTCGTCGATGACCTGAACGCCCAGATCGGCCGCGAGTTCGGCGCTTCGCAGCAGTACGTGGCGCTCGCGGTCTTCTACGACGACATGACGCTTCCCCGTCTCGCCGCGTTCTTCTACGACCAGGCCGAGGAAGAGCGAACGCACGCGATGATGATGGTGCAGTACCTGCTCGACGGGGAGGTCCGGCCGTCCATCCCCGGCATCGCCGCGCCCCAGACCGATTTCGAGGACTGGGTCAGCCCGATCGGGTTGGCGCTCGAGCAGGAGCGCAAGGTCACCGATCAGATCTCGAGCCTCGCGGCGCTTGCCCGGAAGGAGAACGACTACGTGAGCGAGCAGTTCATGCAGTGGTTTCTCAAGGAGCAGGTCGAGGAGGTCGCAACGATGTCCGGCCTGCTCGCCGTGGCCGACCGTTGCCGCGACCGGCCGATGGACTTCGAGGACTATCTGGCGCGCGAGAAGTCGGGACCCGAGGCCGAGGACCCCACGGCGCCCCCGGCCGCGGGGGGCGGCTGACGGTCAGGCTCGGGATGGCCGGCGGGCGGGAGGCCCGCCGGAGCGGGAGCCCGCCGCCGCACCTCACTATGGAGTGGCCGGCTCTGCCCGTCCCCGCCCGCGCATGGCCAGCACCACGCCGATCACGGCGATCAGGAGTCCGGAGCCGATGAAGGCAACGAAGCCGAGCGGCGTGAAACCGATCACGGCGAGCACGAGCGCGACGTAGGCGATCCACTTCGGCAGGGCCCCGTGCTGCAGCACCGAGATCCCGGTCGCGATCAGGAAGATCACGGTTCCAGCCGCGAAGGGGATGAAATCGTTGTGCCATAGGGCGGTCAGTGCCTGGACGCCGGCGGGGTCGATGTCCTCGGCGGTCTCGGCGAGCGTCAGGTTGATCGTGCCGTCGAGAGTGAATCCGACCGCGATCAGGAGCAGGCCGGCAAACGCGGCGGTCGAGAGGAAGTCCTTCCCGCCCGCGGCGACGCGCAGCACCTCTCGCAGGTGGGCGCCGAAGAACACCAGTAGCGCGGCTGCGAGCCCTCCCAGGAAGGAGCCGGCCATCACGCTGCTCTTGTTGTCGACGTAGAAGTCGACGATCTTCTGGGCCGAGTCGTCCTTCGGGTCCGGCGGCTCGCCGCCGCTGATCATGAAGCCCACGATCACCACCACGAGGAAGAGAACGCCCAAAAGGGGTACCAGCCAGCTCTTGTCCCTGCCCATCGTCTGCCTCCTCTGTTTGTGCTCCCCGCCGGACCGGGCGAGTATCTGAGCACGGGGAGGCCTGTGTCAACCCTTTCGGCCGGAAATCTTTCGGCCGGAACTTGAACCAACGGCCGGCTGTCGCGCTACAACGCCAGGGAGAGCGGCTGCTGGAGCAGCGCCCGAACCCGGGCGAGGAACTCGGCGCCGTCGGCTCCGTAGAGGATGCGGTGGTCGCACACCAGCGTGAGCGTCATCAGGTCGCGTGCCAAAACGCGGCCGCGGTCGTCCACGGCGGGCTTCTTCATCATCGCGCCGACGGTCAGAATCGCCGCCTGGGGGGCGTTCACGATCGCTGAGAAGCGCTCGATGCCGTACATGCCGAGGTTGGACACCGTGAACGTGCCGCCGCTCAGCTCGGGTGGGGTGATCTCGCCGTCACGCACCCGCTCGACAAGTCGGCGGGTATGCCGTGAGATCTCGCCGAGGGACTTTTGATCCGCATCCGGGATCACCGGCACCACCAGCGCATCCTGTGCCGCCACGGCGACCCCCAGGTTGATCCTCGAGTAAAGCTCGAAGTGCCCATCTCGGTATGCGCCGTTCACCCGGGGGTGCTCGCGCAGGGCCGAGGCGGCCGCCTTGACCACCATGTCGTTGAACGATGGCGCAGCATCCGTCTGTTCCTTGAGCCGCTCGCGCAGCTCGATGCAGAGCGTCATGTCCACGTCGAGTTCGAGCGAGAAGTCGGGCACGGTGGCCTTGGACTCGGCCATCCGGCGCGACACGGTGCGCTGCAGGCGGGTCAGCTCCTGCTCGGTGACTTCCCCCTTGACGCCAATGTTGGGCGCTGCAGGCTGTGCTGCCTCGGGCACCCGTGCCTCCGCCTCCCCCGCTGGGGCCGGCGTCACGGCCGCTGCCTCGGCCGCCGGCGTCTCCGCTGCCTTGCGCTCGCTCGCCCTGTC
>JACCUO010000205.1 GCA_013811765.1 Thermoleophilaceae bacterium
GTAGAGGGTGCGCAGCATCCCCGGCCACGGACGGCGAAGGACCAGCAGTCCCTGGCCTTCGGTCTCGTTGCCCTGCTCGTCGACCACCGCGGCGTCGATGCCCGGGAACGGGCTCATGGCGGAGCCCGGCTTGGTGGCGGCGATGCCGGGTAGCGGGGTGATCATGATGTGCCCGGTCTCCGTCTGCCACCAGGTGTCGACGATCGGGCAGCCCTCCCCGCCGATCACCTTGTGGTACCACACCCAGGCCTTCGGGTTGATCGGCTCGCCGACGCTTCCGAGCAGACGCAGCTTCGACAGGTCGTGCTTGGCCGGATGCGCTGCACCCCACTTCATGCATGAGCGGATCGCGGTCGGCGCGGTGTAGAACACCGTGACCCCGTAGCGGGCGCACAGCTCCCACCAGATGTCCTTGCCGGGATAGTCGGGGGCGCCCTCGTACATCACGGAGGTCACGCCGTTCATCAGCGGGCCGTAGACGATGTAGGAGTGCCCCGTCACCCACCCGACGTCGGCCGAGCACCAGAACACGTCCTCCTCCGGTCTGAGGTCGAACACGTACTTCGTGGTGGCCGCCACGCCGGTGAGGTAGCCGCCGGTGGTGTGAAGGATGCCCTTCGGCTTGGCGGTGGAACCGGAGGTGTAGAGCACGTAGAGCGGATGCTCCGCGTCGAGGCGCTCGGCCGGGCACTCGGCGCCGGCGGCCTCGAGCGCCTCATGAAACCAGACGTCTCGGCCCTCGGTCATGGGTGTCTCCCCGCCGGTGTTCTTCACCACGACCACGGTCTCGATCGAGGGCAGTTCGGCGAGGATCTCCTCCACCGCCGCCTTGACGGGAGCGACCTTTCCCTTGCGCCGAGCGCCGTCGGCCGTGATGAGCACCTTGGCCTCCGAGAACCGCATCCGCTCCTTCACGGAGTCCGGTGAGAATCCACCGAAGACGACGTTGTGGGGCGCGCCGATCCGGGCGCATGCGAGCATGGCGACGACCACCTCGGGGATCATCGGCAGGTAGATCCCCACCACGTCGCCGCGCCCGACGCCACGATCCTTGAGGGCGTTGGCGAGGCGCTGGACGTCGCGGTGGAGGTCCGCGTAGGTGAGGTCGCGCTCCTCGCCCTCCTCCCCCCTCCAGTGGAAGGCCACGCGGTCGCCATCGCCCGCCTCGACGTGACGGTCCAGGCAGTTGTAGGACGCGTTGAGCGTGCCGCCGTCGAACCACCTGTAGAAGGGGGCTTCGGACTCGTCGAGGACCGTGTGCCAGCGCTCGAACCAGTGCAGGTCCCCGGCGTGCCTTTCCCACCACGCCTCCGGGTCGGCCGCTGCCTCCTGGAAGACCTTCGGATCGCTCAGCAGCGCGCGCTCGGCGAACTCGGCCGGGGGGTCGAACCTCTCCCGCTCAAGCAGCTCGGCGATCTCCCTCTCGAGTCCTTCTGGTGCCGGCGGCGCCGTGCCCGCGTCCATCGCTCCTCCTGCCGGGTGAATCAGCCGCTTGCCGGGCTCTTGGCCTGCTCAGCGGCCTTGCAGGCGGGACACGCCATTCCGCGCACCTTCCCAGCGTCGTTCTTCACGACCACCCAGTTGGCGAAGTCCGGGTTCGTCGCCGGCGGGACGGCCCGTCCGCAGTTGCAACAGGTGGAGAGGTCGGCGGGGGCGGCCATCGGTGGGGTGAAACTACCGGAGATACGGGCTGGGGGTGCTGCCCGGCTTGGCACTCACCTTGATCTTCCTCGTCTTGCTGGGGAAGACGTAGATGGAGTCGCGGATCTTGTTGAGGCCCCTCGATCGCGTAGCTTCGTGCCGATGCCTGACGGGGAGATCGCAATCGACGACCCGCGAGTCGAGGACGTTCGCGAGCTGCTGGAGCGTCACCTCGCGTTCGCCAATTTGCACAGCCCGCCCGAGGACATACATGCGCTCGACGTGGACGGCCTCGTCGATCCCGCCGTCACGTTCTTCAGCTTTCGCCTCCACGGCGAACTTCTGGGAGTGGCGGCGCTGAAACAGCTCGATGAGCACCATGTGGAGTTGAAGTCCATGCACACCGCCCAAGCGGCGCGCGGTCGCGGGATCGGCCGGGCAATGGTCGATCACCTCATCGGCGTCGCCCGCGACCGCGCCGTTCGCCGGGTAAGCCTCGAGACAGGGTCCACGCCTGCGTTCGCTCCAGCGCGGTCGCTCTACGCAAACGCGGGCTTCAGGCCGTGCGGAGCGTTCGGCGGCTACACGCCGAGTCCAAACAGCACGTACATGTCTATGGCGCTCTGACTTCGTCCGACCCACCCGCCGGCACCATCGAGTCATCGGTTCGCTCATTTGCAGGTAAGGCGACGACCGGAATCGAACCGGTGTAAACGGCTTTGCAGGCCGCTGCGTAACCACTCCGCCACGTCGCCGGGCGGCCACTAGCGTAGCGGCGCGGAAACCCCGCTCCGAAGTCGGCGATCTGCCGGGGCGCGCCGTCGGGTGCCCTGCCGGCCTACCGTGCCAGCCGGTGCTCGAGCGCCTCGAACTGGCTGCGGACCTCGGGCGGTAGGGAATCGCCGAGGCGGTCCAGATGCTCTTTGACCTGCGGGAGCTGCTCGCGCAGCCCGTCCTCATCCACCCGCAGGACATCGGCGAGGGCGGCGGGGTCGATGTCGAGCCCCTCCGTGTTGAGGTCGCCTTCCTTGG
>JACCUO010000209.1 GCA_013811765.1 Thermoleophilaceae bacterium
CCCTTGCCACGCCCGGTGAACGATCCCGAGTTCACGTCGATGACCGTGAGCGCCTCCGCATAGTCGATGATCAGATAACCGCCCGACGGGAGATCCACGCGACGCCGGAGCGTCGACTGGATGGCCGCGTCGATCTGGAACTTCTCGAACAGCGGGTTCTTGTCGTCCTTGTAGAGCTCGAGGCGGTCGAGGAGCTCGGGCGCGGTGCGCGTGAAGAAGGACTGCAGCCGGTGATGCTGCTGCTCGTCATCCACCAGGGCGCGCTCGAACTGCTTCGAGAAGATGTCGCGCACCACGCGCACCGACAGGTCGGCCTCCTGGAAGACCATCGCGGGGGCCGAGGTCTCCTCGCCACGCTTCTGAAGCACCTCGTGGAGCTTGTGCAGATAGACGATCTCGTGCTCGAAGTTCTCCCGCTTGGCCCCCTGGGCCGCGGTACGGATGATCGCCCCGCCCCCTCCCAGGTCGAGCTTCGCCGCCTGCTTTCGCAGACGCTCGCGCTCCCTGTCGTCCAGGCGGCGCGACACGCCGACCCCCTCACCCTGCGGCGTGTAGACCAGGTAGCGGCCCGCGATGGACAGCTGCATCGATAGACGCGGGCCCTTTGTCTTCAACGGGTCCTTGACCGCCTGGACCAGGATCTCCTGGCCGGGCTTGAGCAGCTCTGAGATCCGCTGCCCCTTGCCCCCGCCCCGCCCCCGGCGGGCCACCTCGACCCCCGGGATGACTACGTCGTCGGCATGGAGGAAGCCGTTCTTATCGAGCCCGATGTCCACGAACGCCGCCTCGAGGCCGGGCAGCACGTTGTCCACCTTGCCCTTGTAGACGTTTCCGACGATCGAACGCGATCCGCGCCGCTCGACGTACAGCTCCCCGACCCGCCACTTGGGGTCGGCTCCGTTTCCGCCGGGGCGGCGGGCGCCCGTCTCAGCGGACGGGTCTCCCTCCGACTCGAGGATGGCCACTTTGGTTTCGCCACGGGCGACCGTGACGAGTACTTGTTTTTGCAAAATTTCCTTTCTTGGGACTCAGGCTCACTCGATGGCACGCGCCGTCGTGCGGGCGTGCGCCGAGGAGATCCGGGTCCCGTTTCATATAGCTAGGTCTCGGCCCTTGGCCAGCGCCGTCTCACGCGCCTGCGCGTGGATCGACTGCAAAAGGCCGATGGCGAGAAAAGTGACGATTACCGACGAGCCGCCGTAGCTCATGAGCGGCAGCGTGACGCCGGTGATGGGCATGATCCCGATGGTCATGCCCACGTTGACAAAGATCTGGTGCATCAGCATGGCGACGATCCCCCCGGCGATCAGCGTGCCGTACAGGTTCTTCGACATGGTCAGGATGCGCAGGCAGCGCCAGATCAAGAGCGCGAAGAGGGACAGCACAAGCGCCGCCCCCATGAAGCCGAACTCCTCGCCCACGACGGAGAAGATGAAGTCCGTGTGGTGCTCGGGGAGGAAGTCGAGCTTTGTCTGGGTCGCCTCCTCGCCGCGGCCGGTCTTTCCTCCGGCACCTATGGCGACGAGCGACTGGGTCTGCTGATAGCCCTCCTCGGCGGGGTTCTCCGCCGGGTTGACGAAGGCCGTGAGGCGGTCCTTCTGATAGTCCTTGAGCACCTCGACGCCCACCGCGGGAGCCGCGACGAGCACGACCACTATGGCCGTGACCCCGAGCGCCCCGAGAGCCGCAAAATGGGTCCACTTCGTCCCCGCCACGAACAGGGTGGCAACAACGATGCTGATGTAGACCAGGCCGCTACCCAGATCGGGCTGGCCGATCACGAGCATTGCCGGGATCAGCGCCATCAGCACGATCCGGCTCGTGGTCTCTCGGTCTCCGAGTTGACGTATGCGATCCACCACAAAGGCGGAGAGCGTGAGGATGAGCAAGACCTTGCCCAGCTCGGAGGTCTGAAGCTGGAAGAACGGCAGCTCGATCGCGCGCTTGGATCCGCGCGTGACCGAGCCGAGCGCGTAGACGAGCAGGATGCCGGCAATCATGGCGCCGTAAAGACCGACCCGCCACTCGCGCAGGCGGGAGTAGTCCATGCGGGAGATCAGCAGCATCAGCACGAAGCCGACCCCACAGTAGGCAGCCTGGCGGATGACGAAGTAATACGGACTGCCGTCGATGTCGCCCCGGGTGGCGGTGCCGATCGTGTAGAGCGAGCACGCCACCAGCGCGAGCACTGCCAGTAGCAGCAGCGCGTCGATGCGGATGAAGCGCGGCCCGTGACCCTCGCGGAAGCCCTTGACCGACGTGCCGTATGGGGAGGCGTGCATCAGCGACTCAGCCTACTCAGCTGCCCGTCTTGAGTGAGACGGAGCCCGTGTCCATTCAACGGTCCCTGCCCCATCAGTCCGGCGCCGTTCCGCGTGGCGCGGGGCCACCGCCGCTCACGCCGAAGAGCTCGGAGAGGATCCCGCGCGCCGCTGGTGCGGCGGTCTCGGCGCCGAAGCCGCCCGCCTCGAACGTCACGGCCACGACGTACTTCGGGCTGGGGTACGGCGCGAGCGCCACGTACCAGGACTGGTCGGCCCGGCCGGCGCCCTTCTCGGCAGTACCCGTCTTGCCCGCCACGGGGATCTTGAAACCCGCGAACACCGGCTCCGAGGTGCCGCCCGGCTCGCTGGCGGCACTGCGCAGCCCTTCGAGGATCGCCTGGCGATGCTCCTCCTTGACCTTCAGCTTCCGGGCAGGGGGCGCTTCCAACTCCTGCAGGGGACGGCCGCCGGCGTCCTCGATCCGCTGTCCGAGGCGCGGGCGCACGATTCTGCCGCCGTTGGCGATCGCGGCGTAGGCCACCGCAAGCTGTAGGGGGTCGGCCTGAAGGTCGCCCTGGCCCACGGACAGGTTGACATTGTCGCCCACGCTCCAGGGCCGGTCGAGGAACCCGCACTCGCCGAACGAGATCTCCTGGGGCGTCGGATCCTTCCGTTCGACGCAGCGTCGGAAGGCCGCGAAGCCATCGTTGCGGTATTTCGGGCTGGGGATGAGGCCCTTCGACTCGCCGGGCAGGTCGATGCCGGTGCGCCTGCCGAGTCCCAGGCGCTTTGCCCAGTCCTGGATCAGCAGGCCTTTGCCGCTCCCGTTTGCCTCCTGCCCGAGGCGGTAGAAGTAGACGTCGCTTGACACCGACAGCGCCTTGCGTAGCGCCACCGGTCCGTTCACGACGTTGCCTGCATTTTTGAAGACGACGTCACCGACCTTCAGCGAGCCCCCGTCGTACTGCACGGTGTCCGGGGTGATCAGGCCCCCCTCGAGCGCAGCGGTGGCGGTGATCAGCTTGAAGGTGGAGCCCGTGGGATAGCCGCCCTGGATCGCGCGGTTGAGGATGGGCTCCCCGTTCTCCTTCGAGTAGACACGGTCGAGGTCGCGCTTCCGGATGACCTTCGCGAAGAGGTTCGGGTCAAACGACGGGGAGCTGCCGAGCCCGAGGACCTCGCCGTTCTTCACGTTCATCGCCACGAACGCCCCCTTGGCCCCGCCAAGCGCCTTCTGTCCGGCCCGCTGCACGTCGAGATCCACCGACAGTCGCAGCTGGCGGCCCTGCTGGGGCGGGGTCACGCCCAGCCCCCGTCGCAGGGTGCCGAGCGCGTCCACCTGCACCCTGTTTCCCCCGTTCTTTCCGCGCAGAAAGCGGTCGTACTGGGATTCGATGCCCGACTGGCCGACCCGGTCGCCGAGCGCGACCCCCCGGTAGCGCTGGTCCTTGCGCTGCTCCTTGTTCAATTCACCGACGGTGCCGAACAGGTGTGCCCCCACCGCACGGTGGGGATAAGACCGCAGGAAGACCCGCTCGACCTCCACTCCAGGAAAGTCGTCCTTGTTCTCGAGCACGTACTGGACGATCGGGCGCGATGCGTCAGCCTTCACGGTCGCGGTGGAATATTGCACCGCGTCGAGCTGGCGCTCCACGTCCTTGCGCACCTTGCCGGGCTTCATGTCGAGCAGCCGGGCGAGGCGCCCGTAGAGTTTCGAGCGGTCGCCCTCGTCGCTGGGCAGCCCCTTGGGAGAGACCTTGATCGCGAGTCCGACGCGGTTGTCCACGAGCACGCGGCCCTGCCGGTCCACGATCTCCCCGCGCGGGGCGCGCACGATGAGCTTGCGGACCTGGTTCTGCTTGGCCTCGGCCTCGTACTTGTCTCCCGAGAGCACCTGGAGGTACCACAGGCGGAAGAAGATGAGCGCGAACGCCACGAGCGCCACACCACTGACCATCGCCACGCGGAGCGCAAGGGTCGGGGTGAGCGAGGGCCGTCGGTTGTCGGAATCGAGGTACATCAGGATCAGATCTCGAGCCCGCGCAGGCCCAGCGGCCCGGCCTCACGTGGAGGCTGGCGGCGCCGGCGCAGATCGAGCGGATCGACGAGCAGGGCCGGACGCAACACCCGCCGGCAGAGCGCGAACACGGGCAGCGCGATGACGGCATTGAGTGCGATCGTCAGGAGCATGTCACGAAACACCAGCGGGCTGACCGAGGCGCCCACGTCAAGCATGAACGACACGGCGGCGAATGCGGTCACCCACGCAAGCGTGGCCAGCGCTCCTACCGGGATTGGCATCAGCCCGTGGGCTGGATCGCGCACCTCGCGGTAGCGGCCCACCCCGTAGCCCACGGCACTCAGCACGAGGGAGGAGGCACCCATCGTGCCCCCCACCGCGAGATCCAGCAGCATGCCCGTCCCGAAGCCCGTCGCGGCGCCCGCCACGCTGCCGGCGTAGATGGCCACCGCCGCCACCACCAGCGGAACGAGATCGGGGCGACCACCGAACAGGCGGTCCGGGCCGAAGCCCGAGAGCTGGAGAATCACGGCCACCAGGGCGATCAGTGCCACCCTGGCGAAGGCTCCCGGCGTGGCGCTCACGGCACGAGCACCTCCGCCTGCTGCTCGTCCGGGCTCCCCTTCGAGGTGAGCACCTGCACAACGTCGATCCGGCGCAGGTCGGCGAACGGCTCGACGTGGACTCGCTGGTAGAGCTCGACCTCGTCGAGGTCCACCCGCGAGACCCGCCCGATGGGCACGCCCCGGGGGAACCTCGACTCCACCTTCGAGGACGTGAACCCGGAGGTGACGACAGTGGTTCCCTTTGTGACCCGCCTGCCCTTCTCGATGAAGTCGAGCAGGAGGTCCTCCGGCTTGCCCAGCTCGGGCTTGACGACCCCGTTGGCGCCATTTGGCATGACCTGGGCGGACACCGCGCTGGAGGCGTCGGTGATCAGGGTGACCTCGCTCGTGCCGCCGGTCACCCGCGTGACCTTCCCGGCCAACCCGCCTGCGGCGATCACCGGCTGATCCTCCTTGACGCCGTCACCCGAGCCCTTGTCGATCTTGACGGTGGAGTACCAGACCGTCGGGGAGTGCGCGATCACGCGGGCGGCGACCGGCTCGGTGCCTTGCGGAAACCCCTCCTGCCGCGACAGCTTGACGAGGCCGCGTAGCTGGCGGACGTCGCGGGTCGCGGTGTCGGCCTCCGCGACCCGCTTACGCAGCGCCTCCACCTCTCCCTCCAGCCTGTCGTTCTCGCCCTTGGCGTCCACCGTGTCGCCAAACCAGCCGAAGAGGTCACGGAAGGGCTTGAGCGCCCGTCCCGCGCCCGTCTCGAACGGGGCCAGCGCCTCCTGGGTGCCGCGCTGCAGGGTGTGAAAGACGCCGCCGGCGGACTCGCCGAAGTACGCGGTCAGCATCACGAGGGAGAGACCGACGAACACGGCCAGAGCCGCCCTCCTGCGGCGGACCACCTTGCTGTCGAACACGGCCGGAGTTCTCCGGGGCCGGCGCGGCTAGCGCCGGCGACCCGTTCGGGAATTCTTGTTGCTGCGGTGGATGGCCTCGAACTCCTCGAGACTGCGGCCCGACCCGACGGCCACGCACGTCAGCGGGGAATCCGCCAGGTGGGCGGGCATCTGCGTCTCGTCGCGAAGGCGCTCGTCGAGCCCCTGGAGCAGCGCGCCGCCGCCGGCGAGCATGATGCCGCGGTCCATGATGTCCGAGGCCAGCTCCGGCGGGGTGCGGTCGAGGGTTTCCTTGACTGCGTCGACGATCGCCTGAAGTGGCTCCTCGAGGGCCAGTCGGACCTCCTCGCTCGTCAGCACGACGGTCTTCGGCAGACCGGAGACGAGGTCACGCCCACGGATCTCGGCCTGCATCTCCTCGTCGAGCGGGAAGGCGGAGCCGATCTCGAGCTTGACCTCCTCGGAGGTCTGCTGCCCGATCATGAGCTTGTACTCGCGCTTGACGTAGTTGATGATGGCCTCGTCGAGCTCGTCGCCCCCGATGCGGATCGACTGGGAGACGACGATGCCCCCGAGCGAGATCACCGCAACCTCGCTCGTGCCGCCGCCGATGTCGACCACCATGTTCCCCGTGGGCTCGCCCACCGGCAGGCCGGCGCCGATCGCGGCGGCCATCGGCTCTTCGATCAGGTAGGCGGTGCGCGCGCCGGCGGAGAGGCACGCCTCCTCGACCGCGCGCTTCTCCACCCCCGTCACGCCCGAGGGGACGCAGACCACGACCCGTGGGTGGGCCCACCGGTTCTGGTGGACCTTCTGGATGAAGTGGCGGAGCATCTGCTCCGTGACGTCGAAGTCGGCGATCACCCCGTCCTTGAGTGGCCGGATCGCCTGGATCGTGCCGGGCGTGCGGCCGAGCATCCGCTTGGCCTCGATGCCGACAGCGTGCACCTCACCGGTGCGCGAATCGATCGCCACCACCGAGGGCTCCGAGAGCACGATGCCACGTCCACGGACGTAGACCAGCGTGTTGGCCGTGCCGAGGTCCACGGCCATGTCGCGGCCGCCCATGCCGGTGAGGTAGGAGAAGAATCCCATGGGTGAAGTGAGGATAGGTGCTGGCCCGGTGGGCTCGGCAGAATCCTCTGTCTCGGCCCCCGCGCAATGGTGCTGCCTGAGGACGCACGAGCCGGTTGTGCGGAGGGAGTGTAGCTCACGCCAGGGGGAATGGACGTGCGAAGTGCCTGCAAACCTGCCGTTGCATCACAAACGCGCGAGCACGAGCGAAGGACACAGGCGCATGAGCTCCGCCACCGGAAGCCCCACCACGGTCCAGAAGTCGCCGTGGATCTCCTCGACCAGCGCCGCGCCCCTGGCCTGAATCGCGTAGCCGCCCGCCCGGCTGCGCCACTCGCCGCTCTCCAGATACCAGGCCACCTCGGACTCCGCCAGCGCGCGGAAGCGCACCCGGGTGACGGCGGCGGCCGATCGCTCGACACCGCCATCGATCACGACCAAGCCCGACCAGACCTGGTGCTCCTGGCCCGAGAGCGCCTCGAGGAAGCTCCGCGCCTGCGCTTCGTCGCGCGGCTTTCCGAGGACCGCCCCGTCGAGCACGACCACCGTGTCGGCGCCCAGCACGAGCTCCCCGCCGGCCGCGCGCGCCTTGAGCAGCGCGTTGGCCGTGACGAGGTCGCGAGGGTCCCCCTCGACCCGCTCCTCCACGTCCGCCACCTCTACGGTGAACTGCACCCCGAGCTGCTCGAGGATGGCCCGGCGCTGGGGTGAGCGCGAGGCAAGGACGAGCACCGCGGCCCCGGCCCTAGAACTCCGGGAAGAAGATGGCCGTCTCGCGGGCAACCGCCTCCGCGGAGTCGGAGCCGTGCACGAGGTTCATTTGGACCTCGAGGGCCAGGTCACCCCGGATCGACCCCGGGGCGGCTTGGACCGGATCCGTGGCTCCGATGACCTGGCGAGCGGCGTCCACCGCTCTCTCGCCCTCGAGCAACATCGCGACCAGTGGCCCGCTCGTGATGAATTCCACCAGGGCATCGAAGAACGGCTTCCCGCGGTGCTCGCCGTAGTGTTGCTCAGCGGTCTCGCGCGTGAGGCGCAGCTTCTTGAGGGCGCAGATCCTCAGCCCCTTGCCCTCGAAGCGGGAGATGATCTCCCCGGTGAGCCCGCGTTCGCACGCATCCGGCTTTACCAGGATCAGTGTCCTGTCCATGAAGCTCCCCTCGCCCCGGTCAACCAGTCGAGGGCGGGCGGGTTCGTGGTCGCGCCGCGGGCTGCTCGGCGGTCACCGCATCAGGGTCTGGCCGAGTGACCGACCGTTGGGCCGCCGGCGTCGCTGATCGCTTTGGGCTGTCGCCCGCGGAAGGACGTTTTGGCTGACGTCCGGCCGGAGCCCGCGCGGGGGCCGAGGAAGCTCGTTTCGCTTCACCGTCC
>JACCUO010000210.1 GCA_013811765.1 Thermoleophilaceae bacterium
AGATCGAGCTGACTGAGAGCCACAGGGTGCACTCCAGCGCGGCTTCGGCGATCGTGCGGGCGCGGAGGCCCGAGACCCTTGGCGATCCGCCCCTGGCCTGTTCCCTGTCGGGCGACGCGATGGCCGACCGCCTGGCCGAGCTGGGAACGCTCTTCCGGCAGTCGCTCCTGGGCGCGGACCGTGACGGTGCCACGCTGTCCCTTCAGCTGAGGGACTCACCCGAGGTCGAGGAGCGCCTCGCGCGGCTGGTTGAGCTCGAGCGCGCCTGCTGCCCGTTCCTGGAGATCGAGCTTGAGCGCCGCGGCGGGTGCCTCCAGCTTCGAATCGAGGCTCCTGCGGGTGCCGAGGCGGTAATCGATGGTTTCGCCGAGCTGGCCTCGAAGAAACTCTGAGGCCGACCCGAAACGCGACGCGGCCCCGGGCGGGGAGCTCCGGAGCCGCGTGCGAGGAGGGGGTCTACTCAACACATAGTGGCCTGGGCACCTAAGCGCTGGGTAAAAAGGCGTGCTACCAGCCGATGCGCTGCTGAAGCTCCGCCGCCTTGCGGGCCTGCTTGCGCTTCTCGAGCCGCCCCTGCAGCCAGGAGCCAAAGCACACCACGAAGATGAAGAAGCACACCACGCCGAGCGAGAAGAAGGTGATGATCTTGTCGTTGGTCTCGCCAAGTAGGCCCTCGCCGTTGTCGTGGGCGAGCGCGGGCGCGGCCAGCGCGAGGCTGCAGACGGTGCTCAGCGCCAGGGCGAACAAGGCCTTCATATGTCGGGCAGTCTAACGATTGCGCGGGCGCCTTTCGCGGGCCCGGCGGCTGATCCGGACGCATCGGGCGGGACCGCCGCGCCGGTGCCGTCTCTCGGAGTCGGAGGTGACCACTAGGGTTCCGCCGCCGTGTCGATCTTCGAATCAATCGTCCTGGGCATCGTCCAGGGCCTGACCGAGTTCCTTCCGATCTCGAGCACGGCGCACCTGCGGATCGTGCCCGCGTTCCTGGGCTGGGAGGACCCGGGCGCCGCTTTCACCGCCGTGACCCAGCTCGGGACTATGGCCGCTGTCCTGCTCTACTTCCGCGAGGATCTCTGGCGGATAGCGCGGGCGTGGACACGCAGCCTGCGCGACCGTTCGGCGCGGGACCAGGACGCGCGGATGGGGTGGTACATCATTCTCGGCACCGTCCCCATCGCGATCTTCGGCCTGGCATTCAGGCACCAGATAGAGGATGGGGCGCGCGACCTGTATCTGATCGCCACGGCGCTGATCGTGATGGGGCTCGTACTGCTCGCGGCAGAGCGCGTCGGCACGCGGGAGCGTGGCGTGGAGGATCTGGACCTGCGCGATGGGGTGGCGATGGGGCTCGCGCAGGCACTGGCACTCGTGCCGGGAGTCTCCCGTTCCGGTGCCACCATCTCGGCGGGGCTCGTTCTCGGCCTCGACCGCACCACCGCCGCGCGTTTCTCGTTTCTCCTGTCGGTGCCGGCAGTTGTGCTGTCCGGGGCGTTCGAGATGCGCGACTTTCTCGGGGAGGGTGATGACAGGACCGGTGTTCCCGGCCTCATGGTCGCCACGTTGCTCGCGTTCGTTGTCGGCTACGCCTCGATCGCCTTGCTCCTGCGGTTTCTCGCCTCCCACTCCACCTACGTCTTCGTGGGCTACCGGCTGGTGCTGGGGACGGTCGTGCTGGGCCTCGCGGCGGCCGGGACGATCAGTTGAGCGGCCCGGCGGTCCAGGTAGCCTTCCGAGCGTGCACATCGCGGCCAAGCTAGCCATCGTCGCCCTGATCGCGCTGTTGTTCACGGCGCTGCCAGGCGGTGATGGGGCGCTCAACGTCCTGCTTGTTCTGCTGACGATCGCCTTCTTCACGGCGATCGCCGTGACCGGCTACCGCCTGCACCGCCAGTACCGCTTCGAGCTCGACTCGCTCCCTGAGCGCCAACGCGGGATCCTCTACGGCTCGATAGGGCTTGCGTTCCTCACCTTCTGCGCCACGCGCCAGATGTTCGACGCCGGGGGCGCGGGCGCCGTAGCCTGGCTTGCGTTGCTAGGGCTCTGCTCCTACGGTCTCTACTGGGTCTGGACGCAGTACCGCAGCTACGGGTAGCGGGGGTCGGGGGAACCCGGCCCACCAGTTCGTTGCCCCTCTATGGCGGAGTTGTGACAGCCGCCCGCTGTTCGGTGGCGCGCTTCGCGCGACGCTGCGCCCATGCAGCCGCTGCCGCGCCTTCGCCGCGCTCCGCGTCTTCCCGTCGCCGGCCCGCGCCGCCTCCCGGAGGAGAGTGGCCAGGCCACCGTCGAACTGGTGGCCCTGCTGCCCGTCCTGCTGCTCCTTGGGGCGATCGTCTGGCAGCTCGCCCTGGCGGGCCACACGGCGTGGG
>JACCUO010000213.1 GCA_013811765.1 Thermoleophilaceae bacterium
CGATCGAGCACGAGGCCGGCGAGCACAACCGCGAGTACCTTCGCGCAAAGGCCCAGAAGCTCGGCCATCTGCTCCACCACCAGGGGCTCGCCCTTGACGAGGAGATGATCCACGAGGAGCGCCGCCACGACCGCGAGCGGGAGGGGCGCGGGGAGCAGGCCAAGCGCGTGGACCAGGCCAAGCACGACGAGGCCGAGCGCGAGGACGAGGCCAAGCGCGACGAGGCCGAGCGTGGCTGACGCGTATGCCATCGCGGTCGGCCGCTTCTACGAGGAGCTTGCCGACCGGCTGGTGGCGGGCGCCAGAGGCGTTTTCGAGGGCGCTGGGGCGACCGTTGAGGTGCACGAGGTACCCGGCGCCTACGAGCTGCCGCTCGCGGCCAGGTACTGCGCGGACTCCGGGCGCTACGCGGGCGTCGCGTGTCTCGGTGCCGTGATCCGCGGGGAGACCGACCACTACGACTACGTATGCGCCGAGGCGGCGCGCGGCATAGCCCGGGTATCGCTCGAGACCGGCGTTCCGTGCGCCTTCGGAGTGCTGACGGTGGACAGCATGGACCAGGCGCTCGCGCGGGTCGGCGGCGGCAAGCGCCATCAGGGCGAGGATGCCGCTCGCGCGGTGCTGCAGATGGCCGAGCTGCGCCGAGCGCTGGCATGACCGGCGAGCCGGTCAACCTCTATAGCGACACGCAGACCCGGCCCACCACGGCGATGCGCAGGGCGATGCTGGACGCCCCGGTGGGCGACGAGCAACGCCTTCTCGACCCCACGACCCTCGAGCTCGAGGGCCGGGTGGCGGACTTGCTCGGACAGGAGGCCGGGTTGTTCCTGCCGAGCGGCACCATGTGCAACGTCATCGCCTTCAGGCTTCACGTGCGCCCGGGCGGGGACGAAGTGCTCCTGGCGGCCAACGCCCACCCCGTGAGCTACGAGGCGGGGGCCCCCGCGGCGCTCGCTCAGGCGATGACACGCCAGATCGACGCGCCGAGTGGGATCTTCGGACCCGCCGAGCTCGAGGCGGCGGTGCGGCCCGGCGGTGACCGCTACGGCCCCCGTTCCCGGCTCGTCTCGGTGGAGAACACCACGGCGGACGGGGGCGGACGCGTCTGGCCTCTCGACACGGTCCGCGGCGTGCTCGAGGTTGCGGCTCGTCATGGGCTGCGGACCCATCTGGACGGCGCCCGGCTGATGAACGCGGTCGTGGCCACCGGGGTCTCCGCGGCCGACTACGCGCGCGGCTTCGACACCGCCTGGATCGACTTCACGAAGGGCCTTGGCGCTCCGCTCGGCGCGGTGCTGGCGGGCTCCCGCGAGCTGATCGACGAAGCGTGGCGCCACAAGCAGATGCTCGGTGGCGCGATGCGCCAGTCCGGAATGCCGGCCGCAGCCTGCATCTACGCGCTCGACCACCACGTGGCCCGCCTCGCAGAGGACCACGAGCACGCGCAGTTGCTGGCCGACGGCTTGGCGAAGCTCCCGGGCGTCGAGATCGATCCGGCGACGGTCGACACCAACATCGTCATCTTCGGCATCGAGGACGCGCCGGCCGTGGCGCGGCGGCTCTGCGACGCCGGCGTGCAGGTCACGCCGCTGGGGCCGCGCCGCCTGAGGGCGGTCACCCATCTCGACGTGGATCGCCGCGAGATCTACCGGGCGCTCGCCGCCTTTCGGGAGGTGCTGCGCGCCTGAGGCGCAGGCTGCCGCGGCCGGGGCGGTTGCTAGCCTGTCGCGCGTGCCGAAGATCTGTTACGTGTGCAGCAAGGGCCCGGCGTTCGGTAACAGCCGCAGCCACTCGATGGTCGCCACCAGGCGGCGCTTCAACCCGAACCTCCAGAAGGTTCGCATCGACGTGAAGGGCTCGCCCTCTCGTGAGTACGTGTGCACTCGCTGCCTCAAGGCCGGCAAGGTCACGAAGGCCGCCTGACGCGTCGCCACGGGGCACCGGCGGAAACATCCGGCGCGGCAGGTGTAGTTCCCACCGTGCCCGATCAGAGTCTGGTCCGTTTCCGCAGGGTCGTGGCAGCCTCGCTGGCCGCGCTCGAGAGCCGCCGCGACGAGGTCAACGACCTGAACGTGTTCCCCGTCGCCGACGGGGACACCGGGGACAACATGGCGATGACGCTCCGCGCGGTCCTGAGCGAGCTGGACGGCCTGGGCGAGCAGCCGCTCGACGTGATCGGCCGCGAGGAGCTCGTCTCGGCCGTCGCGCGGGCGGCGCTGCTCGGTGCGCGGGGCAACAGCGGGGTGATCCTGTCCCAGATCGTGCGCGGCGCGGCCGAGGAGCTTGCGTCGCGTCCGGGCGAGCTCGTGGACCCGGTGCTCGTGGCGGCGGCCTTCGCGCGAGCGGCCGACGCCGCGTATGACTCCGTGCGCGATCCGGCCGAGGGCACCATGCTCAGCGCCGTGCGCGCGATGGCCCACCGCGTTGCCCAGGATCTGGCCCACATGGAGCAGCCGCGGCTCGGGCCGGACGCCTCGCCGGGGGAGCAGGACCAGCTGATCGCCATGGTCCTGGAGCGCGCGCTCGGCGCGGCCCAGGAGGCGGTCGAGAAGGGGCCTGAGCAGCTGGCGGTGCTCAAGGAGGCAGGCGTGGTGGACGCCGGGGCCTATGGGCTCACGATCATCGTGGCCGGGGTGGTGGCGGCCCTGCGCGGCGAGGAGGCCCCGAGCCTTCCCCACCGCGCGGTCCCGGCCCATCACTCGCTTCACCTTCCCCAGCACGAGTCATCCAGCTATCAGTACTGCACCAACTTCGCCATCACCGGCCGCGGCCTCGAGGGCCACGCCCACGTGGAGGCGCTGGAGCGGATCGGCGACAGCGTGCTCGTGGTCGGCGACGAGCACGCGATCCGGGTGCACGTTCATACCGACGATCCGGAGGCAGCGGTCGCGATCTTCGAGGCGGCGGGCGAGATCTCGCGGCTCGACGTGGCCGACATGTCCGAGCAGGTGGCGGGCCGGTCCGCCCGGCTCGCGGCGGGCGGCCTCCCGGATGCCGCGGTGGCGGCCTGCGCCGCGGTGGCGGTAGTCACCGGTGCCGGGCTCGCTCGCCTGTACCGGGAGCTGGGCGTGTTCGTCGTGGACGGTGGCCCCACGATGAACCCGTCGACATACGAGCTGCTGGCGGCCATCCACTCGGCCGGCTCCGAGCAGGTGCTGCTCCTGCCCAACAGCTCGAACGTGCTGATGGCCGCGGAGCGCGCCGCCGAGCTCTCGGAGAAGCCGGTGGTGGTCGTCCCCACCCGCGCTCCCCAGGAGGGTCTCGCCGCGCTGCTCGCTTTCGACCCCGCGCGCTCGTGCGAGGACAACGCCGCAGCCGTCTCTGATGCCGCGGGCGCGCTCCGCGTGGGCGGGGTGGCGGAGTCCGCGCGCGAGGATCCGCAAGGGCGCTTCTCGCGTGGCGACGCCGTCGGCTACTCGGGCTCCGAGCTGGTGGCCTGGGGCGAGCCGGCAGAGACGCTCAAGGTCACGCTCGAGCACGTGGCCGGCCGCGCCGAGCTCGTCACCTGCATCGCGGGGCAGGGCGCTCCGCTGGCGCGAGAGACCATCGAGGCCGCCCTGCCGGAGGGCGTCGAGTTCGAGTTCCACGAGGGTGGGCAACCGGCCTGGTGGTGGCTCCTCTGCGCGGAGTAGGGGCCGCCTGAGCGTCCAGCCGTCCGCCCCGCCGTCTATCACCGACGGATCCCGACGGTTTTCGCCACCACTGAGGAGCTCACCCGCGAGGCTGCCCTGGCGGCCCGCGTCCGCTCGTTTCCTCGCCCGAGTGTTCTGGCCGAGCCGGTCGAGGCCTCCGGACAGGTGGCCAAAGGGCTCGCTGCGCTCGGGATCGAGACCCGCGCCGATCTGATCGAGCACCTACCCCACACACACAGGGATCGCCGCGAGACCCGTAAGCTGGCCACGCTGGGTGTGGGCGAGGAGGCCACGGTGGCGGTGACGATCCGGAGCGTGACCGTCAAGCCCATGCGCGACCGCCGCCGCAAGCGCGTGGAGGCGAAGGTCTACGACGAGACGGGGCCCGCGTCGGCGGTCTGGTTCAACCAGCCCTGGCTGGCACGGCAGCTCGCGGAGGGCACTCAGGTGCTGCTGCACGGAAAGCTTCGCCGCCGCAACGAGCTCTGGGTGACCGAGCACGAGCTGGTGACCCAGGGTGATGCCCCCGTGCACACCCTCGGGCTGGTGCCCGTGCATCCCGCCACGGCGGGCATCTCGCCGGCCACGCTGCGAAGCCTCGTCTGGGAGGACCGGGGTTGTTTCCGGCACGCGGTCGAGCCGCTGCCCGCAGCGTTGCGGGTCGCCGAGGCCCTCCCCGACCGCCCTGCCGCGCTGGCAGGGGTGCACTTTCCCGACACCGAGGAGGAGGGGGCCGCCGCCCGTCGCCGCCTCGCCTTCGAGGAGCTGTTCCTCCTGCAGCTGGCGGTGGCCGGCCGGCGGCGCTCGCGCCGGGAGGCTCGCCGCGCGGCTCCGCTCAGACCGACCGGGGCGCTCGTGGACCGATGGCGCGAGTCGCTTCCCTTCGAGCTGACGGGCGACCAGCGGGCGGCGTGCCGCGACATCGACGCCGACCTCGCCGCCGAGCGGCCGATGCAGCGCCTGTTGATGGGGGAGGTGGGAAGCGGGAAGACCATCGTCGCCCTGAGCGCGATGCTGCGTGCCGTCGAGAACGGTCGCCAGGCGGCGCTCATGGCGCCCACCGAGACGCTCGCAGAGCAGCATCTGCTCACCCTCGACCGCCTGCTCGGGGGGGTGGCGCCCGTGGAGCTCCTGACCGGCTCGACCGGCGCCGCCAGGCGGCGCGATCTTCTCGGCCGTCTCGCCTCGGGGGAGCTTGCGCTCGTGGTCGGGACCCACGCGCTGATCGAGGAGACAGTGGAGTTTCGGGACCTCGCGCTGGGCGTGGTGGACGAGCAGCACCGGTTCGGTGTGCGCCAGCGTGCCGCACTCGATTCCAAGGCACGGGAAGGTCTCGTGCCCCACACCCTGCACATGACGGCCACGCCTATTCCCCGAACGCTGGCGCTCACCGCCTACGGTGACCTTGACGCCACGGTGCTCCGAGAGCTGCCGGCGGGCCGCCGGCCCGTGGAGACCCATGTGGTGGACGGCACCCGTGCCCGGGCCCGGGCGTATGAGCGCATCCGCGAGGAGATCGCCAAGGGCCGCCAGTGTTTCGTGGTGTGCCCGCTCGTGGAGGAATCCGAGGCGCTTCAGGCCAAGGCGGCAACCGTCGAGGCCGAGCGCCTCGCGCGCACCGAGTTTCGCGAACAGAGGGTGGCCCTCATCCATGGGCAGCTGCCGCTCGCGGCCAAGCAGGAGGCGATGCGCGACTTCGCGGCGGGAGCCGCCGACGTGCTCGTGGCCACGAGCGTGGTCGAGGTCGGAATCGACGTGCCCAACGCCACGGTGATGCTGATCGAGGCGGCTGAGCGCTATGGCCTCTCTCAGCTCCACCAGCTGCGCGGGCGGGTGGGGCGTGGCGGCCATAGCTCCCTCTGCATCCTTTTTGGCGATCCAAAGCTGCCGCGGCTGAAGGCGATCGCCACCGAGCGCGACGGGTTCCGGCTGGCCGAGATCGACCTCGAGCTGCGAGGGGCAGGGGAGGTGCTCGGCACCCGCCAGAGCGGCCTGCCCGAGTTTCGCGCGGCCCGCCTGCCCGAGGACCAAGGGCTGCTGGCAACTGCCCGCGCTCGCGCGGACGAGCTGCTCGACGGCGACCCTGGGCTTGAGGCTTCAGAGCACTCGCTGCTGCGAGAGACGATCGTCGCGCGTTTCGGCTCGGACCTCGATCCGATCCCCGCATGAGGGTCGTCGCGGGTGAGCTCCGTGGACGCCGCCTGGCTGCGCCGCCGGGGCGCGCCACCCGTCCCACCGCGGACAGGGTGCGTGAGGCGCTCTTCTCGATCCTCGGCGACGTGTCAGGCCTGCGCGTGCTCGACCTGTTCGCCGGCTCCGGCGCCTTGGGGATCGAGGCGCTCTCGCGCGGGGCCTCCGAGGCGGTCTTCGTGGACAGCTCGAGGCGGGCGGTGACGGCGATCGAGGCCAACCTGGAGGCCCTGGCAATCGACGCCCCCGTGCATCGCCGCGACGCCCTCGCCTTTCTCGGCGACGCCGCCCGCGGCGCGTGTTATCAGCTCGCGTTTGTCGACCCGCCCTATGATTCGGCGCGCCGCCTGGCCGCCCCGCTCGCCGCGTGCCTGCCTTCCATCCTCACCGAAGACGCCCGCATCGTGACCGAATCCGACAAGCGCAGCCCGCTGCTATTCCCGTTTCCGCTCCTAAGGGAGAGGCTGTACGGCGACACGCGCATCGCCGTCCACCGCATTTCCGGGCCTTCGCGGGAGCATCCGGTGATCCATGGATGAGAAGGGCGGCACGGCCGTCTGCCCGGGATCCTATGACCCCGTCACGCTGGGGCACCTGGACATCATCGCGCGCGCCGCTCACGTCTTCGACCGCGTCGTGGTGGGGGTCGTAGACCACCCCGTGCGCAAGAAGAAGACCGTCTTCACGGCCGAGGAACGGGTGGTGTTCCTCGAGAGCGAGCTCGAGGATCTGGGCAATGTGCAGGTAAAAGCCTTTGATACGCTGCTCGTCGACTTCGCCCGGCAGAACGGCGCCAAGGCCATCGTGAAGGGCCTGCGGGCGATATCGGACTTCGAGTACGAGTTCGAGATGAATCAGCTCAACCGAAAGATGGCGCCGGACATCGAGAGCCTCTACCTGTTCTCCGCCCCGGAGTTCACGTTCCTCAGCTCGAGCGGCGTGAAGGAGCTGGCCACTTTCGGGGCCGATCTGACCGGCATGGTGCCCCCCTCGGTGGCCGTTCGCTTGCAGGAAGCGCTCGGTCGCCCCCGAACTGGGAAGATCACGTGATGTCGAAGCTGATCAACAAGTCGCGGGGCCGGATGTCCCGCGGAGGTAATAATTGATGGACGTCCTCGTACTGATAGACAAGCTCGACGACACGGTGCACAACGCCAAGCCCGTGCCGCTCACGGATCAGGTGCGCGTGGACAAGGAGGAGATCTACGACATCCTCGACCAGATGCGTGCCACGATCCCCGAGGAGATCAAGCAGGCGCGCTGGATCGTCAAGGAGCGCCAGGAGATGCTCGCCGAGGCAAAGCGCGAAGCGGAGCGCATCGTCAAGGAGGCCCGTGAGGAGCAGATCGGGCTGATCTCCGACGAGGAGGTCGTGAAGCAGGCCGAACGTCAGGCCGAGGAGATCGTGGAGGACGCGCGGGCGCGCGAGCGAGAGATCCGCCTGGGGGCCGAGGATTACGCCGACGACATACTGAACACCCTCGAGATCAACCTCGAGAAGTTCACCGCCGCGGTGCAGCGGGGGCGTGACCGTTTGCAGGGCCGCGAAGAACCCGAAGCCTCCTGAGCTGCACTGGTCGCTCCGCTGGGTTGGGCCGCTATCGTCGAGGCGGTGGCGCGGCCGGCTCACAGCTTCGAACTCGGGTCGCTCCGCCTCTCCCCGGGAGAGGCGCGCTGTACGGTGCTCGAGGTGCCCGTCGGGGAGCTCGAGTTCGGCGGTCAGGCTTACTCGGCCGGCGGCCGTTGCGAGGCCCGGCTCGACCTTTCGCGCACCATGTCCGGCTATGCGCTGCGGCTGCGGTTCGAGGCGCGGCTGAGCGGTCCCTGCATGCGCTGCCTGGAGGACGCCTCGGAGGGCGTGGAGGTCGACGCCCGCGAGGTCGATCAGCGCGGGGATGCCGAGGAGCTGCACTCGCCCTATGTCGAGGACGGTGTGGTCGATCTGCGGGGGTGGGCACGCGATGCGCTGGCGCTGGCGCTGCCCACTCAGATCTTTTGCGGCCCGGGCTGCCTCGGGTTGTGCGTGGTCTGCGGCGAGAACCTCAACCGGGATCCGGGGCACGGTCACGAGAGCGAGCCCGATCCCCGCTGGGCAAAGCTCTCCGAGCTGAAGTTGGATTGAGCGCTGATTCCCGGGTGGCGCGCCCGGCCCGCGCGCGAGAGCCGGGGGGCAGGCGGTGGCTGCTAGCCTCTGGCGCCGCCATGGCGGTTCCCAAGCAAAGACAGTCCCACTCGCGTACCAACAAGCGGCGCTCGCAGCACAAGATCAGCGCTCCGAGCCTTGCGGTGTGCCCCAAGTGCGCCGCACCGCGCATCCCCCACCGCGTCTGCGGTGAGTGCGGGACCTACGCCGGTCGCGAGGTGGTCGTGCAGGCGCCCGCCGGCTCAGACGACGACTGAGCTCTCCCATGATCGCGCTTGACGCGAACGGAGCGGATGGCGGTCCCGCCACTGTGGCGGAGGGAGCGCGCCGCTCAGGCGTCGAGGTGCTCCTGTTCGGCCCGGCATCCGAGCTCGACGGAGCGCACGTGGTCGACGCTCCCGCCACGATCGGGGCCGATGAGGAACCCGTGCGCGCCGTGCGCCGCAAGCCGGAGGCCTCGATCGTTCAGGCCGCCCAGGCGGTGGGCGACGGTCGCGCCGAGGCGTTGGTCTCGGCGGGGAGCACCGGTCCGACGCTCGCCGCCGCCACGATCAGCGTCAAACGCATCCGTGGCGTGCACCGGCCGGCGCTCGCGGCGCTGATTCCGGTTCCGGGCGGCCCGGTGCTGCTGCTCGACGCGGGCGCCAGCGTGGAGGTGCGCCCCGAGCGGCTCGTCCAGTTCGCCCACATGGGCGCCGCGTTCATGGAGAGCGTGATGGGCCTGGAGCGCCCCACCGTGGGGCTCCTGTCGGTGGGAGAGGAGCCGGGCAAGGGCACACCCGAGGTGATCGAGGCTCACGCGCGGCTTGCCGGAGGGCGGCTGAACTTCGTGGGAAATCTGGAGGGGTTCGACCTTCCGGGTGCGGGCGCCGCCGTCGTGGTCACCGACGGCTTCACGGGGAACGTCGCGCTCAAGGTGATGGAGGGAGCCTCGCGGACCGTGCGCGAGGCCATCCGCGAAGCGGTTCGCTCGAATCCGGTCTCGAGTCTCGGCGGGCTGCTGATCAGGGGCGCCGTGGGCCGGGTGCGGGAGCAGCTCGACCCGGAGCGGATCGGCGGGGCGATCCTGCTCGGGCTACGCAAGCCCGTTGTGCTCGCCCATGGCAGCTTCGGGCCGCCCGGGATCGCGAGCGCGGTGCGACTTGCGCGGCGGGCGGTGGACGAGGACATGGTGGGGCGCACGGCCGCCGCTCTCGAGGCGGCCGGCGCCTTGCGATCCGCGCCCGTTGGTAGCGTCGCCGAGGTGATGCCCGACCCGCACGGGGCCAGTTG
>JACCUO010000230.1 GCA_013811765.1 Thermoleophilaceae bacterium
GCTCGAGCCCTCGCTCGTGGGCGTCCCGGTCCTGCCGGCGGGCGCCTCGCTGACCTGGGTCAACGATCAGGTCCTCGGCGAGGGGAAGGCGAAGTCGGTGAAGGCGAAGGTCGGCAAGGACTCCGGCGGCGCGCCGGCCAAGCTCCCGCGCATCGACGTGGGTCGCCCGTCGCTCAAGCGCGACCCGACCAGCGGCCTCGCCGCCGAGGGCACGATCACCAACCGCTCGGACCTGCTCCAGCGTGAGCTGACGCTCTTCGCCGTTGCCCGCAAGGGCAGGCGGGTCGTGGCGGCAGGCCGCGGCCAGGTCGAGCGGCTGAAGGCCGGCAAGACGGCGCGGTACCAGATCTTCTTCATCGGCAACCCGAGTGGCGCGCGAATCGAGATCGCCGCGCCACCGACGAACTTGAAATAGGAGGAGAGCTTGCTGATGGCCACCACCGAGACCTTCCCCACCGAGCAGCTCGGAGGGTCGGGAGAGCCGTGTGCGGGGTGTGGTGCCCCGCTCGCCGCCGACCAGCGCTACTGCCTCGAGTGCGGCGGTCGCAGGGCGGCCACGCGCGTGCCATACGCGGAGCTGCTCGCCGGGCGCACTTCGGATGACGTGCTCGTCGTTCCCGCACGGGTCGACGCGCGCATTCCACCGCGCCGTCCGGCGGCGGCCCTGCTGGCCGCAGCAGGTCCCGCCGGAGCGGCGGTCCTGCTCGGCCTGGGGATCCTGATCGGCGTGCTCGTCGCCGACGACGGCGACCAGCGACCGCAGCAAATCGCGGCTCCCGCGCCCCAGAAGCCCCCGATCATCAACGTGAACGCGGGCGGCGGCGGCGGGAGCGAGAGCGCCGGCGAGGAGCTCACGGGCGACTGGCCTGAGGGAAAGGACGGCTTCACCGTCCAGCTCCAGGCACTGCCCAAGGACTCCTCCGACGTCGCGGCGGTCGACAAGGCCAAGTCGGCGGCGCAGTCCAAGGGCGCGCCTGGGGTCGGCGCGCTCGACTCGGACCTCTACGGCTCACTCGACCCGGGGGAGTACGTGGTCTACTCCGGCGTCTTCACCGGAAAGGCCGCGAAGAAGAAGGCCACCGCCGCGCTGAAAAAGCTGAAAAAGGACTTTTCGGACGCGAAGGTGGTCGAGGTGAAGTCCGGGGAGGACAAGGCACTCGAGGCCAAGGGTGAGCGCCCCGAGGAGAAGGCGAAGACGGTCGACAAGCAGACGCTGAAGGACCTCGAGAGCGCGACCGGCGCGGAGCAGCAGAAGAAGTCGGCCAAGCTGCCGGACACGCTGAAGCTGCCCGGCAAGCCTCCGCCCCCTGACCAGAAGAAGGCCGGCGGCGGAACAGAGGAGCAGGTGATCGAGTGAGCGCGCTGCGCCGCCTGACGGACACGCCGGTAGCAGAGCGCGCTCGGGATCTCCTGGCCCGGGTCGGAGACGGTGGTCGAGGCCGAGCCGCGTCGGCGCATCCCGTGGCACCCGTGGATGCACCCGCCGTCTCCTCGGCCGAGATCGAGCGCCGCCGGCGGGACGTCTCCCGCCGCCTCGCCGAGCAGCACTGGGACCTCGGCGGGCTCGCATACGAGATGGCGGTGCGCGACCACTTTCGCCTCGACGTGCTGCAGCTCCAGGCTGCCCGGCTGCAGGAGCTCGACGCCGAGCTCTCGCAGCTCGAGCGGCTGGCGAAGCTCGAGGACGCGGGCGCGGCGGGCGCCTGCCCGAGCTGCGGCCTGCTCTACGGACGCGGCTCCGGGTTTTGCTCAGGCTGCGGCACTCAGCTGGTCGATACGGTGACGCCGCAGTGAGCCCCACTGCACGCCTGGAATCCGTCCTTGCCGGCGGTGTCCTCGCCGCGGCCCTGTTCATCACCGGCATCGTGCCGGTCGAGGCCGAGGAGAGCACCACCGTTCCGGCATCCCCACCGCCGGTGTCTCCCGCGCCTGCCACTCCGCTTCCCGAGGTCGGGGGGGACATCGATTGGGGGCCTATAGTCGAGGCCGCCGAGCCACGGGCAAGACCGAGAGCCCGTGCTCGACGCAAGCCACCGGCTCGTCCCAAGGCCCAAGAGCCGCGCTCGGCCCTGGCCGGCAAGCAAAAGCCTCCGGGCGACAGGACGCCTCCGGACTGCAGGGCCGGAGGCGCTCTCGAGGTGGTTGAAGAGGCGCCGGCACCCCGTCCGAAACCAGCTCCCGAGGCGTTGCCGGTCGCGCCGGGCTGGCAGCCCGAGTCACCGGTCGAACAGAGCGGTGATCTCCCCACGCCCAAGCTTCTGCCTCTTCGGCAGCTGCCGGACCCCGCGCCCGCGCCCGCGCCTCCGCGTGCGAAGCGCGATCCAAAGCCGCCCCCGGCCTGCAACGCGCCGGAGAAGCAGCCCGGGCGCGCCGATGCTCCGAAGCGCAAGTCGCGCCCCAAGCCCACGCCGGGGCGAAACCTTGATGGCTCGCCTACCCGCCAGAACCCCGGTTTCATGGATGCCCTGCCGGGCCCCTCCTTTGCCACCGGCGTGCCGAACTTCGTGATCCGCAAGTTCAGGGTGCCGATCTTCCTGTTGCCGATCTACCAGGCGGCGGGGATCCAGTAC
>JACCUO010000303.1 GCA_013811765.1 Thermoleophilaceae bacterium
GCCACGACCGCCCACACGGCGGCGCCCCGGCGGCGGCGGCGAGGGCGTCTGCGAGCGCCGGCTGGATGTGGGCGGTGGGTCATGGCGGGGGGCCTGTGTTGCGTACGGGGGGCCCGCGTGGCCTCCCTATGGAGGAGGGTACTCACAGGCCCATTAGTCTCGCCCGATGGCACACGACGATCTCGCCCTCGAGTACGCACGACGTCACTCGTCCACCGACTCGCCGCTGCTGCGTGAGATCACCGAGACCACCCACCGCGAGCTCGAGCTTCCCCAGATGCTCTCCGGCGTGCTCGACGGCGGCCTGCTGACCGCCTTCGTGCACGCCACCCGCGCCCGGCTCGTGCTCGAGATCGGCACCTTCAGCGGCTACTCCTCGCTCGCGATGGCATCGGCCCTGCCCCCGGACGGCCGCATCGTGACGTGCGAGATCGACGAGGCCCGGGCCGCCGTGGCCCGCCGGCACTTCGACTCGAGCCCGCTGGGGGAGCGGATCGAACTGAGGCTCGGGCCGGCGATGGTCACGATCTCGAGCCTTGAGGGCCCGTTCGACCTCGTGTTCATCGATGCCGACAAGACCGGCTACCGCGACTACTACGAGGCGGTCCTGCCCAAGCTCGCCGCGCATGGGGTGATCGTGGTGGACAACACCCTCTGGAGCGGCCGGGTGCTCGACGCGACCGATGACTCCGAGAACACGGTTGCGCTGCGCGAGTTCAACGACCACGTGCTCGCCGACGAGCGCACAGAGTGCGTGCTCCTCCCGGTGGGCGACGGCATGACGGTCATCTGGGCGCGAGGGTGAGGCGATGAACCTCGCACCGATCTCCCTCCTCTGAATAGGCCCTCGCCCGGCGGCCGGAGGGGGGCGGCACGCGGCGGGGGGGCGAGATCGGGCTGTGTTGGGGCTTTATGTTCGCTATGCGGACACAAAGCCCCAATGGTCGTGACCGGAGCCCCAATGGTCGTGACCGGACGATAGGCGCGCTCGCCGACCGCCAGCACGGCGTCGTCAGTCACGCTCAGCTGCGAAAAGCCGGGCTGAGTGGGCAGGCCATCGGCCGTGCGGTGCGGGCGGGCCGTCTGCGACCGGTTTTTCGCGGCATCTACAGTGTCGGGCACGCGATCATGCACCGCAAGGGTTGGTGGATGGCCGCGCTACTGGCCTGTGACGAAGCCGCTGCGCTCAGCCACACCAGCGCTGCGGCGCTTTGGGGTCTGCGCAATGCCCCGACCCTCCCTGTCGAAATCATCGCGAGCGGCGACCGCGGGCGCAAGCACGAGCGAATCAGGACACACCGGATGCGCCTTGAGCCCAGCGACTCGGTGGTACTCGACGGCCTGCGAGTGACCACGCCCGCGCGGACGATCGTCGACCTCGCCGGGGGGCTGAGCGCTCGCTCGCTGCGCGAGACGGTCGAGCGTGCCCAGGACCTCCGACGGTTCGACCCCGCCAAGATCGGCGCGGCACTTGCTCGCGCCCCCAGCCGGCTCGGAGGCGGGGGCCTCGCCGACCTGCTCGAGCTCCTCCAACCGGATGCGGACAACGCACGCAGTCATCTCGAAAGGCTCTTCATTGCGCTCTTGCGCAAGGCCTCCTTGCCCATGCCCGAGGTAAACGCCGTCATCGGGGGGCTCAAACGCGACTTCGTGTGGCCCGACCCGCGCCTTGTCGTGGAAACCGATGGCTACCGCTACCACGCGTCAAAACAGGCACAACGCCGCGACCGCCGCCGCGACCGGCAGCTGACCGCCCTCGGCTGGCGACCCGTCCGCTTCACCTACGAGGAGGTCGCATTCGAGCCTGCGGAGATCGCCCGGGAGCTCATCACACTGCTGCGCCGCTGACGGGAACGCAGCGCGGATGAAACGCCCGCGGGTGCCCAGACGCCGCCATGCGCCGGTCCTGAAAGCAAGCGGAGGGGGTGGGATTCGAACCCACGAACGAGCTGATGCCCGTTTCCGGCTTTCAAGGCCGGCGCATTCGACCGCTCTGCCACCCCTCCGG
>JACCUO010000040.1 GCA_013811765.1 Thermoleophilaceae bacterium
TCGTGACCCTGCGGAAGAAGGCCGATCCCATCTCGGCCTCCCGCGCCTACGCGCTCGTGTCGGTGGCGATGAACGACGCCGCGGTCTCCGCCTGGCGGTGGAAGTACCGGTATCGCAGAAAGCCCCCCTCGGGCAGCCCGCTGCTCCCGCGCACGAAGGACCCGTCATATCCGTCAGAGCACGCTGCCATCGCCGCTGCCGCCGCCCGCGTGCTCGCCTACGCGTTCCCTGAGGAGGCGGCCTCCACCTTCGAGGAGATGGCAGACAGGGCGGGCCGCTCGCGGGTGGTCGCCGGCGTGAGCTTTCCGAGCGACGTGAAGGCCGGGCTCGCGCTCGGCCGGGTCGTCGGAGATGCCGTGGTCAAGCGGGCCAGGAGCGACGGCTCGAGCCGCATCGGGGACGGTCAGCGTCCCCGTGGGAAGGGGTTCTGGGAGCCGCCGCCCGGATCGGATGCGCCACCGGTCCAGCCACTGGCCGGAAGCTGGAGACCCTGGATCCTGAGCGCGGGGAGCCGGCTGCGGCCGGCTCCACCGAGCCCGTTCGAGTCGGCCGAGGTCAAGGCCGAGGCCCGCCGCGTCATGGAGGTGAGGGAGCGCCTCAGTCCGAGGCAAAAGCGGATCGCTGAGCGCTGGGAGGGCGGAGCGGGCACCCCGCAGGTTCCCGGGATCTGGAACCAGCTGGCACTCACCCGGGTGGACCGCAGGGGCCTGAGCATTCCGCGCGCGGCACGGATATTCGCCCTGCTGAATATGTCGATGGCGGACGCCGGGGTGGCGGCATGGGACTCCAAGTACACCTACTGGTTCGCGCGTCCGGAGAACGCCATCCGGGACCTGGGGCTCGACCCCGATTGGAAGCCCTACCTGCCGACTCCGGCCTCTCCGGCCTACGTCTCCGGTCGGTCCGCCTTCTCGGCCGCCGCAGGGCAGGTCCTCGGTCACCTCTTCCCTGACACCGCCAAGAGCTTCCGTGGAAAGGCCGCCGAGGCGGGTGCCGCCGGGGTCTATGGGGGCGCCCAGTATCCCTTCGGCGACCAGGCGGGGCTCGCCATGGGGCGCAGGGTCGGTGAGCTGGTGGTCGAACGGGCCAGAAGGGACGGGGCCGAGCGGTAAGGAACCTGGCCCACCGGGACCCCGCAGCCCGCGCCTGATCTACTGCACGGGGGGAGAAGCAAGTCGCACCCCCCAACATGCTGATCATCGACCTCCTCATCGCCGCCACCATCGTGGGGGCCGCCGTCTGGGGCTACCAGCGGGGGCTACTCACTCGCGCACTCGCGCTCGTGGGCTTCGGGGCCGGCGCGATACTGGGCTCACGGGTCGCGCCGCTGGTCCTCGACGGCGGGCTGAGAGACCCCTTCGCTCCGGTCCTCGCGCTGCCCGCGGCGCTGCTGTGCGGCGCGTTGGCGGGGATGATGCTCGAGCGCTTCGGCTTCCGGCTGCGCAGGCGACTGCCGCGACGCGGCAAGGCCAACGCCGTCGGGGGCGCCGTGCTTGCGGGGCTCCTGGGCCTCGTGACGGTATGGATCCTGGGCGCGCTCGCCGCCAGGGTGGACAACCTGAAGGAGCCGGTGAGGGACTCGGCGATCATCGAGAAGCTCAACGCGGCGCTGCCGCCGCCGGGGCCACTGCTCAGTCCGGAGAAGCGAACCCGCTTCGATTCACTGCCCCAGTTGACAGGACCAAGCCCCAACGTCGGGCCGGCCGACCCCACGATCAGGCGGGACCCTCAGGTGCGTGCGGCGGCGGCAAGCGTGGCAAAGATCCACGTTGACGGCTGCGAAGGCGGCGGGGGCACGGGATCCGGGTGGATCGCCCGCGATGGGGTCGTCGTCACAAACGCGCACGTGGTCGACAAAGCCAAGGAGGTCGGGGTGCAACTGCGGGGGAAGGGCGCGACCTACGACGCAGAGGTGATCTGGTTCGACAAGGTCAACGACATCGCGATCCTCCGCACGCCCGAAGTGAGCGGAGTTCCCGCCTTGCGGATCGGGCCGGACCCGAAGGCGGGCACCTACGCCGCGGCTCTCGGCTACCCGGGAGGCGGTCCCTACACGGTCAAGCCCGCGAGGACCGGGGAAGTCACGCGCGATCCCGCTTTCAAGCTTGAGGGAAAGGCGCTTAGGGTGAAGGTCATCCCGTTCCGGGCCGTCGGTGCGGGGCCCGGTAGCTCAGGGGGTCCGATCGTCGACCGCGACGCTCAGGTGAGGGGCATGGTCTTCGCGGGCAAGGCTGGGGGAAACGTGGGGGTCGCGGTTCCCACCAAGGGCATCCGGCGTGCCCTGCGCCGCGCGGATGCACCCGTCGATCACGGCAACTGTGGGTAAGCGCGTCCTTCGAGTGATGGGCAGCAGCGACGAAGAATGATGACCCTCCCGGCCCCGCCGACCCCCGCCGCCGGGGAACCGGCATACCGCTGTTAGGCTTTCGCTTGTGCCCGTAGTTCCAAAGCAACCCAAGGACAAGCGACGCGGCCCACGCCGGGAC
>JACCUO010000054.1 GCA_013811765.1 Thermoleophilaceae bacterium
GCGGCGTGACCCTGCGCGCCCTCACCGCCCGCGGATCCGATGCCAGCGTGGCAATCTGGTCGGCGCAGCGAAGCGCGGATCTGCTGGCGAGGGCGATCGGCAAGCCGGTCGAGGTCGTCGAGGCCGAGCGGTGAGGCGGGCGCGGGTCACTCTCGCTCGGGAACCGTGAGGGCGAGGTACCCCTACCCTCAAACGAATGGCTCGCAAGGGAGAGAATCCGATACCGAAGGGACGCGTGCGCCGAACCGCGAAGGTGGCCGGTCTCGCGGGTGGTCAGACCGCCCGCAACTACGCCACCAAAGCGGCAAACCTGACCCGTGACGAGCAGGGCCGGCGGGACGCCGCGGAGCGCCGGCAGGCCGATGCGGCCGAGCAGATCCTCGCGGTGCTCGGCAACATGAAGGGTGCCGCGATGAAGGTCGGGCAGGTGGCCTCCTTCATCGACACGGGGGCGTTGCCCGAGCGTTCCCGCGAGAAGATCCAGGCCAGACTGGCCGAGCTCCGCGACTCGGCCCCGCGCGTGCCGTTCAAGGAGATGCGCCGCGTGATCGAGCAGGATCTGGGCGGGCCGCTCGAGGAGGAGTTCTCCCACTTCGACGAGGAGGCGGTCGCGGCGGCCTCGATCGGCCAGGTCTACCGGGCCACCCTGCGGGAAGCGGGCGGCGGCCGGCTCTCGGGACGGGAGGTGGCGGTGAAGGTCCAGTACCCGGGAGTGGCCGCGGCGGTGCGATCGGACCTTCAGAACCTGGGCCTGATCATGCGGCTGGCCAAGCGGATCGCACCCGGAATGGACGCCAAGGCGATGGCGGCGGAGATCCGCGAGCGGCTCTCCGACGAGCTCGACTACGAACACGAGGCTCAGAGCCAGCGCGCGTTCGCGCGGGAGTGGCGTGGCCACCCATTCATCGTGGTCCCGGACGTGGTGACCTCCCTCTCCCGCGAGCGGGTGCTCGTGACCGAGTGGGTCGACGGCGCCGGCTTCGAGGAGATCAAGGATCTCCCGGCTGCCGAGCGGGATCGCTTCGCGGAGATCCTCTTCCGCTTTTTCTTCGGCTCGCTCTACAGGAACGGGCACTTCTCGGGGGACCCCCACCCCGGTAACTACAAGCTGATGGAGGACGGGCGGGTGGCCTTCTTCGACTTCGGGATGACCAAGCAGCTGGGCCGCGGTCACCTCGAAGCCGAGGTCACCGCGATTCGGCTGGGCATGGAGGACGACGCGCAGGGGCTGCACAACCACCTCGCGACGATGGGCTTCTTCGACGCCGCCGATCCCGAGCTCTCCCCCGCTGCAGTGCTGGAGCACTTCCACGCGGTCACCGACTGGTACACCCAGGACGGCGAGCAGACCCTGGATCGGGCACTGGTGGCGCAGGTACTGGTCGACTTCGGGGACCCGCGCTCGGAGTACTGGGAGCTGATGAAGCGCCAGACCATGCCGCCCGAGGCCATGCTCGCCCGGCGCATGGAGGCGCTCACGCTCGGCGTCCTCGGACAGCTGGGTGCCACCGCGAACTGGCACCGCATCGCGCGCGAGTGGCTCTTCGGGGATCCGCCCTCGACCCCGCTGGGAGTCCAGGAGGCCGCCTTCTTCGGGAGAAGGCACGCCGCCGCGTGACTCCGCGTCCGAGCGCGGGAAGCCGGACCGCGCCACCGGTCGGCGACGACGGCGCGATCGCGCACCTGCGGGGCGCCGATCCGGTCCTCAGCGCGATCGTGAAGGCGCACGGCCGGCTTGACGAGGACCGGCGCCGACGCGGTCGCCCGGCCGAGGCCTACGGTGCCCTCCTGCGCTCGATCGTGGGCCAGCAGCTCTCCACGAAGGCGGCGCGCACCATCTACGACCGGCTGGCCGGGCTCTACGGCGACAGACCCCCCAGCCCGGCCGAGCTCGTGGCCACCGACCCCGAGCGCCTACGCGAGGTGGGCCTCTCGCGCGCGAAGGCCTCCTACCTGCGCTCGCTGGCCGACCACGTGCTGGCGGGCGAACTGGAGCTCGACCGGCTCAAGGAGCTGCCCGACGAGGAGGTGTCGGCCCAGCTGACGGCGGTCCGGGGCCTCGGTCAGTGGACCGCGGACATGTTCCTGATCTTCCACCTGCGCCGTGAGGACGTCCTGCCCGTGGGGGACCTCGGCATCAGACGGGCGGTGCAGATCGCCTACGGGCTCGACGAGCTGCCGGACAAGGCGAGCCTGACCCGGATCGCGCAGCCGTGGCGACCCCACCGGTCGCTGGC
>JACCUO010000058.1 GCA_013811765.1 Thermoleophilaceae bacterium
GCTCGAGCGCCGGCGCAGGGCCGCCGCAGCCGCGGGAGGGGACTCCCGTACGGGACGGCGGCTCGTATCGCTGCTCGCGCTGGGTGCGCTCGGCCTCGGAATCCTGTGGTTTCTCATGTCGCTCTACCAGCCATTTGGCGGGCAAGGGGAGGGTCAGGTTCGGATCGTGGTGCCCGAGGGCGCCGGCGTGGGGCAGATAGCCGACCTGCTCGAGGAGAAAGGAGTGATCTCGAGCGCGTTCTTCTTCCAGACGAGAGCCACCGTCTCCGGCCGCCGGGAGGACCTGAAGGCGGGGCCCTTCCGCCTGCGCAGGGACATGAGCCACGGTGCCGCCCTCGACGCACTGTCACAGGGCCCGCCGCCAGATGTGGTTCGGGTCACGATCCCGGAGGGCCGTGCGCGGCGGGAGGTGAAGGGCGTGGTTGGGGGCCGGTTGAAGGGCGACTACCTCGCTCTGACCAAGAGCTCGCGCCTGCTGGACCCCCGGCGGTACGGCGCCAAGCGCCCGCGCGACCTCGAAGGGTTTCTTTTTCCCGCCAGCTACGAGTTGAAGAAGGGGAGCCGCACGCAAGCCCTCGTCAACGAGCAGCTTGCTGCATTCAAGCGCGAGATAGCAAAGGTCGACCTCCGCGCCGCCAGGCAGAGGAAGCTCACGCCTTACGACGTGCTCACGATCGCCTCGATGATCGACCGCGAAGCCCAGATACCGAAGGAGCGGCCAATCGTGGCGTCCGTCATCTACAACCGCCTCCGCGAGGGCATTCCGCTCGGCATAGACGCCACGATCCGGTTCGCCACGAACAACTGGACCAGGCCGCTGACCCAATCCCAACTCGCCATCGGCTCTCCCTACAACACGCGCACGCGCAGGGGCCTGCCACCGGGACCGATCGGCAGCCCCGGCCTGGCTGCGATCCGCGCGGCCGCGCGTCCGGCCCGCACGGGCTTCCTCTTCTACGTGGTCAAGCCCGGCACCTGCGGCGAACACGCCTTCTCGCGGACGGACGCAGAGTTCCAGCAGAACGTCAGGCGGTACAACAACGCTCGCAGCCGTCGCGGCGGCAGGTCGCCGACGAAGTGCTGACCGCGCGCTGATGCCACGCACGTTGCTCGGAGTGGCGGGCTTTCCCGTGGCCCACAGCCGCTCCCCGGCGATGCACAACGCCGCGCTCGCCGAATTGGGCCTCGACTGGCTCTACTTGCCCCTGCCGCTGCCGGCCGACCGATTTGCGGAGACGGTTCGGGCACTGCCCGGCTCGGGCTTCCGAGGCGTGAACGTGACGGTGCCGCACAAGCTGGCCGCGCATCAGTTGGCGGACGCGCGCACCGCGTCCGCCGCGGCGATCGGCGCGGCGAACACGCTGACCTTCACCGATGGTCGGATTCTCGCCGACAACACGGACGCCGGGGGCTTTCTCGACGCGCTCGCGGTCCCCGCGAAGCCGCTGCGCGCGATCGTCCTGGGCGCCGGCGGATCGGCGCGCGCGGTGGCCTGGGCCCTTGTTGACGCCGGGGCACGGGAGGTGTGGGTCTGGAACCGCACGCCCGAGCGGGCGGCGGCCCTCGCGAGTGATCTCGGCGCCCGCCACTGCGAGCATCCCCCTCGGGCGGATCTGCTCGTGAACTGCACATCGGTCGGCCTCGACCCATCCACGACAGAGGAGGAGGCACTCGAGGCTCTCGGGCTCGCTGACTACGAACCGCCCGCGATCGTGGTCGACCTCGTCTACGCCTCCGATCCGACCCCGCTCACGAGGTGGGCCCGGCGGGCGGGGGCGCGAGTTGTAGACGGTCTCGAGGTCCTGGTTGGGCAGGGCGCCCGTAGCCTCGAGGGCTGGACCGCACGCCGGGTTCCGGTCGACATCATGCGGCGCGCCGCCAGGGGGCGGTAATGGATCGCGGCCGGGCTGCCGATATCGCACTGGATGGCTATCTCACGCCCCATTCTGATTGCGCTGATCGCAGCGCTGCTGGCACTGGCGGCGTTCTACGCCACGAGCGGTGCCCGCCAGTCTTCCGAGGCCCCGAGCGCCCCTGCCCCAGCCGCTCCCGAGCGCAGTGCGAGCCCCACGAAAAGCGCTCCCCCGGCCCGCGCCAAGGCCCGCGAGCCGGGCAGCCGCCGTGGCGGCGATGGGTCGGCGAAGCCTCCCAGGTCCCCGGCGAAGCGCCGCCCGGCCGTGGCCGTGCCGACCGGCATGCCCGCCGGCGTGAGGCGAGCCCTGGCAGGCAAGCGCACGGTCGTCCTCTTCTTCTCCCAGCGTGGCTCGGCCGATGACGCCGCCACCGCACGTGCCGTGGCGTCGCTGCGCGGGCGCAGGGGGGTGCAGGTCTTCTCCGCCCCGATATCGCGGCTCGCCGACTATCAGGCGGTAATCGGAGGGGTGGGCGTCACGCAGGCGCCATCCGTCGTCATCGTCGGCCGTGACCGCGCCGCGCGGCTGATCGAGGGCTTTGTGGATGCGGAGACCCTCGCCCAGCAAGTAGCCGACGCACGATGACCTCGGGTCCGGGCCCGTCACATCTCCGACCTGTTGCCGCGGCCGCCACGGAGGCCGCCCCCGCGCCGGAGGATCCCGGCACCGGCCTGACAGAGCCCAGGCCCCGCGGCGGGGGCTCGCGCTTCATCTCCGACGTGGTCGTGGAACTCGGGTTCGTGGCGCGCGAGCGCGTGGATGCGGCCGTCGAGGAGGGCCGGGCCTCCGGCCGGACGCCGGAGCAGGTGCTGCTCGACTCCGGCGCTCTCACGCGCGATCAGCTCTCACGCGCGATCGCCGACCGTTTCGGGCTCTCGCACGTCGACCTGAACGTCTACAAGCCGGACCTGTCGGCGCTGAATCTGATCGGGGTCCAGGCGGCCCGGCGGTTCAACGCGGCGCCGATCGGGCTGGCCGATGACGGGGTGCTGCTGGTGGCCATGGCCGACCCGTCCAACATCCTGGCGCTCGACGACCTGAAGCTGATGACCGGCCACGAGGTGCGCCCCGTGGTGGCCTCGCAGGAGGACATCGCAGGGCTGATCAGCCGCATGAGTCGCCTGGACGACGCGGTGGCGGCTGCGGTCGAGGAGGAGGAAGAGGAGGAGGGCGCGAGCATCACCGACATCCGCGAGTCCGCGGAGGACGCGCCGACCATCAAGCTCGTGAACTCCGTGGTCGCTCAGGCGGTGGAGGAGGGGGCCTCCGACATTCACTTCGAGCCGGACGGGCACGAGATGCGCGTGCGCTTCCGCGTCGACGGCGTGCTGAGCGAGACCACATCGATCCCGCGCAGGATGATCGCCGGGGTGACCTCGCGCGTCAAGATCATGGGTGATCTCGACATCTCCGAGCGGCGCCTTCCCCAGGACGGCCGCGTGGGGCTCACCGTGGAGGGGCGCTCGGTGGACATCCGCATCGTCACGATGCCCTCGGTGCACGGCGAGGGCATCGTCATGCGGCTGCTCGACAAGAACCAGGCGCTGCTGAGCCTCGACGCGCTCGGGATGTCCGGCGCGCCCCGCGAGCGGTTCGAGTCTGCCTTCCATCAGGCCTACGGCGCGGTGCTCGCGACCGGGCCGACCGGCTCGGGGAAGTC
>JACCUO010000060.1 GCA_013811765.1 Thermoleophilaceae bacterium
GGCTGCGGCCCGAGCCCGACCTTCCTCTGTCAAAACCGCCCGCCGGCTCGTACCAGGGCAACCGCTACGCGTGGGTGGTCGCGATCGTGATGCTGATGGGCATCAGCGTCCTTCTGTTCACGACCGCCCTCCCCAACACGGGCGGAGGGCTGCGCGGTCTGAAGCCGGGGGCAACCGCTCCGGCGTTCGCCGCGCCGCTGGTCACCGGTGACAAGGAGGGCGATGCCAACGTCTGCCAGCGGGCGAGCGAGTGCAACGAGCAGGCCGGCCGGGTCCCCGCCTGCCAGGTGCGAAGCGAGGGAATCTTCAATCTCTGCGAGGCCCGCGAGCGCCCGCTCGTGCTCACCTTCGTCTTTGACAAGGGGGCCGACTGCAACCCGCAGGTGGATCGGGTGCAGCGAATGAAGGACGACTTCCCGGGTGTGAACTTTGCTGTGGTCTATTTCAGCGACGAGGACCGCGCGGAGGTGGCCGAGATCGTGCGCCGGCGGAAGTGGACGATGCCCGTGGCCCACACTCCCGACGGCGCGGTGGTCAATCTCTATGGGGTGGGGGGCTGCCCGACCACGCTGTTTGCCTTCCGGGGCGGGCGTGTGCTTGAGACGAAGCTGGGGCCGATCTCCGAGGACGGGCTACGCGATCGGGCCCGGCGGCTCACACGGGGCTAGTGTCCCACCCCGCGCCCGAGGAGGGCTGGGTGGCCCAGGAGCTCGCAACGGAGTTCCCCGAGCTCTGCATTCTCCACCTCACGCTCGATGCGCGGCCGGGCCGAAGTCCGGAGCCGGTCCGGCGCCGCCTGCGAGGGTTGGCAAGCCGGCTGTCGGGAGGACACGTGGTGCACATGCGCCAGGATCCGGTGCCATGGGCCTACAGGGTGTTCTGGCGCCAGGTCGGGCTCGACCCGGACACCGACCGAACGCCCATCGAGCGGATCGCCTTTGACCGCCTGAGGTGGGGAGGGCTTCCCAGCCGGGGCCTCCTCGATGACGCGATCACGATCGCCACGCTCGAGACCGGCGTGCCGCTGACGGCCTTCGACGCCGCCCGGGTCGGTACCCCCCTCGGCCTGCGGCTCACGGAAGACGCCGAGCTGCTCGGTGGCGGGGGACGGCCGCTGGCCGCGCGTCAGATCGTCATCAGCGACGCCGAGCGCCCCCTGGCGCTGCTCGGAGGCGAGGTCGCAGAAGAGCGGGGGGTCACGCCCTCCACCGGGCGGATGTCGATCGCCGCGATCCAGGTGAGAGGGGTGCCCCGAATCAGCGTTGAGGAGGCCCTCTGGACGGTGACGGGAACGCTGCTGGCCGCCGGGTGAGGCCTAACCAGGCCATTGGTACAGTGCATGGAGTCCGACTTGGAGAGGCACCGTGCCCGACGTACTCGAGCAGCGCATAGGGATGGCGACTCGCACGCCGGCGCCCCGGGTCACTCCGCCTCGGCGCCCGCAGGCCGCTCCCGATGAGCATCCTGCCCGGCGCACCCTGCTCGATCAGGTCGAGCGGCTGGAATCAGAGCTGACCTCGCTGTTGGTGTCCGCCTGGCCGCGCGAGGACCCGATCGTCTCCGTGCCCGGCCCCCGAGGCCCGCGCCTGCTGTCCCTGGCCGAGCTCGAGCAGCTGCGCGACCGGCTTGCCCATCGCGCCGTCCACGCCAGGCGCAGCCTCGGGGAGCACGCGCATGTCGAGGAGCAGAACCGACGGCGGATCGAGGAGATGTTGCTGGACCCCGAGAGCCACAAGTGGGTGCGCATCGCAAACCAGGACATCGGCGAGCCGGGCTGTAGGCACTGGCACGTCCGTCCGCGCTGGGGCCTCCTCGGCATGCTGATGAACTGGTGGCGCGTGCGGATCTCGTCCGGTTGTCCCTTACCCGAGGGTCGCCGCGGCTCGCGGTGACCCCTGACCACCGATCACATGGGGCGTCGTAGCCGCAAGCGGGCGCTCCGAGACGGTCCCCCGCGGTCTTCCGAGGGCGCCCATCGGGCGGAGCGTGATGCGGTGCGCCGCGAGCGGGCCCGGCAGGCCCGCGCCGGGAC
>JACCUO010000082.1 GCA_013811765.1 Thermoleophilaceae bacterium
CACCGACCCCGTCCACAAGATCTCCGTGATCTCGCGCGGGCAGGCGCTCGGCTACACGATCTCGCTTCCGACCGAGGACAAGTTCCTCACCACCCGCGCCGAGCTGCAGGACACGATGGCGATGACCTTGGGCGGGCGCGCTGCGGAGGAGCTCGTGTTCAGCGAGGTCACCACCGGCGCCTCCAACGACATCGAGAAGGTCACCGCGACCGCCAAGCAGATGGTCATGCGCTTCGGCATGTCGGAGAAGCTCGGCCCGCGGGTGTTCGGCCGCGACCATGGCCAGCCCTTCCTCGGCCGCGAGTTCTCCTCGGAGCCCGACTACTCGGACGACGTGGCGCGCGAGATCGACGACGAGATCCGCCGCGTGGTGGAGGAGGCCCACCAGTCGGCCCGCGACATCCTTGACCAGCGCCGGGAACAGCTCGATCACACCTCCGAGATCCTGCTGCGGCGCGAGACGATCGAGCGCGAGGAGTTCATCCAGCTGCTCGACGGCAAGGATGAGCTCGAGGTCTTCGGAGCGGACGAGCCGGTGCTCCCGCAGGGGCCGCCGCCCGCACCCGAGCTCCCACAGCGAAAGCCCGAGCGCAAGCCACAGCCGCTGCCCCGGCCCGGGTTGGCCGGCGGCACGGCCGAGATGTCGGGGCTCGACGCCCCCGAGAGGCCGGACCCCGCCTGAACCTTCCTCCGGGGGGCGCTCGCCTCCCGGAATCCCAAGAACCTCGTTGAGCCACGGCTTCGACGAGGGCGCGACGGGTCGCCCCCGGGCTCAGCGCCCCTTGCGAATCGCCCCGACGCGGCTGGCGAGCGCTTTGGCACCCTGCTGGACCGCCTCTCCGAGCGACTTCGCCGTCGAGATCCCCGCACTGCCGAGGCTCTTCGCCGAGCGCTTGGCGTCGACACCGCTCTTCTTCGCCGCATTGCGCTGCCTCGTGGCTGCCGCCTTCTTCGCCGCCGCCTGTCGATCGGCCTTCGTCCGCTGCGCCATGCGTTGCTCCTCTGGTCGTGGTCGTCTGGTCAACGATCTTCCCACGGCCAGCGTAGGAGCCCCAAGGGGAATGCATACTGCCCTCGTGAGCTGTCCATTCACCGTCATGGGAGTGATCAACGTCACGCCGGACTCGTTCTCGGATGGCGGGCGGTACCTCGATCCTGAGGCCGCCGTCGCGCACGGCCTGGCCCTGGCCGCCGACGGTGCAGCGATTCTCGACGTGGGAGGGGAGTCAACCCGGCCCGGGGCGGGCCCGGTCCCCGTTCAGGAGGAGCTCCGGCGGGTGGTCCCCGTGATCGAGGCGCTTGCCTGCGCGGGAGGCGACTTCGCCCTCTCGATCGATACGACGAAGATGGACGTGGCGAGGGCGGCGATGGACGCCGGCGCGCGGATGGTCAACGACGTCTCGGCGCTGCGCTCCGACCCGTCGATGGCGGCTCTCGTCGCGGAGCGAGGCGCGGGATGCTGCCTCATGCACATGCGTGGCGAGCCGCGCACCATGCAAGACGAACCGCGCTACGACGACGTGGTATCGGACGTCAAGGCGTTTCTCGAGGAGCGACTGGCCTTCGCGGTCGGAGAGGGCGTTCCTGAGGGGAAGATCTGGCTCGACCCCGGGATCGGCTTCGGCAAGACGGCGGAGCACAACCTGGAGCTGCTGCGGCGCCTGGACGAGATCGTGGCAATCGGTCTCCCGGTGGTGGTCGGGACCTCCCGTAAAAGCTTTCTTGGAAAGCTCACGGGAGGAAGAGCGGAGGGGGAGCGCCTGCCGGGGACGATCGCGACAAGCGTGCTCGCGTGGGAGCGTGGCGCGTCCGTCTTCCGGGTGCACGACGTCGCGGCGGTCGTCGATGCCCTGTTGGTCACCGCTGCTACGGTCGGCTCCCCGATCGTCGGAGGCAATTCATGATCGACGAGCACGACCCGCCCGACCCGGATGACGAGATCGACGGCGGGGGTTTCGACCCCGAGGACGAGGACGAGATCGCCGACCCGGCGGTCACCGTTGAGATCACCGGCCTTTCGCTGTTCACCCGGCACGGGGTCACGCCCCCCGAGCGCGAACTGGGCCAGCGACTGCTGCTCGACGTGACTTTCGAGCTCACCGACTGCGATGCCATGGTGACCGACCGGGTGGAGGACACCGTGGACTATGCAGACGTCTGCGAACAGGTGGCGCTGGCCGCACAGGAGCGCTCCTACAAGACGCTTGAGCGCCTGTGCAATGCCATCGCCGGCAGGTTGATGGAGCGCTACGGCGCGGATTCCGTGAGGGTCAAGGCCACCAAGCCCGAGCCGCCGATAGCGCTGCCGGTGCAGGAGGTCTCGGTCGAGGTCTGGCGGGAGGCCTGAGACTCGGACCTATGGGCGCGGCGGCCCGAGCAGCAGGTTGAGGATGTCTCCCGTGATCGGTCCGAGAGGGCCCGGCATCAAATCGCCGATCCCGCGGGTGGCCTCGAGAAGATCGTCCCCGGGATTCGGCGCCGCCGGCGGGCTCGGCGCCGAAGGAGCTCTCACCCCATCTTCGCCCGGGGGCGCGGGGGGCCGGATCGTGGCCGCGGGAGGTTGCGGGGCCCTCCGGCCGCCTGGGGGCGCACCGCCGTCCGTCGGCGACGCGGCACTGGTCGGGGCGGCTGAGGCCAGGGAGCCGGTTGGGGGGGCCGGCGAGGTTGGCACGCCGGGCTCGGACACCCCCGCCCCCACGATCTCCGCACCTTCGAGCGACGATGCGGGGGAGGAGTCGAGACCGAGGTCGGGGATCGCGGGCCCGGAGGCGATCTGGCCGAGCGAGCCGATGCCCCCGAGGCCTCCGCCGGAGGCGACCACCCCCGCCGCCAGAAGCAGCGCAAGCGGCGCGATGAGTGAGGTCGCCGCGGCGCGGGCGACCTGGCGTGTCCAAATGCTCACGAACCCCACATGCCCATGGTAGGTCCCGGCGGAAGGCGGCGCGCCTCCTCTGCCGCGACGCTCGCCGGAGGGTCCCCGTCGGGCGTGCTCGGGCGGCTTCCCCTCGCGCCGACGCTGACCCTCGCCCTGATCGGCCTGACCCTCGTCCTCGCCGTGATCGCGGCGCTCGGCATCGGGAACCTCTATTCGGCACGCCAGGACTACGAGGATGCGCTGGCCCGCACCTACGAGCTCGAGTCGGCCGCCTCCCGGCTGCTTGCTTCCGCGGTGATCGAGGAGACGGGGTTTCGTGCGACCGGCGCCGGTGCTGCGGCTACGCGCGGCCGTGCAAGGGCGGGCTTCGACCAGCAGGCGCTAGAGGCCATGGCCCTCGCCGAGGGCGACCGCGAGAGCGAGCAGCTGCTCCGCGACCGCGTGGCATCCCAGCAGCGGTCGAGGCGCCTCGCCCGGCGGAACCGGCGCTCGCGCGGAGCCCAACGCCGGCTGGCAGAAGCGATCTTTCTAGGCCGCGAGGCGGGTGAGGGCCTCACGGCGCGCCAGCGCGAACGCCGCGCGCAGGCCCGCGACAGCGTGGGCGACCGGACACGTACCGCGCTGATCACAACAATCGCGGCGGGTGGGCTTGCCCTGCTCGGAGCCATCGGGCTCATCGGCATGCTGATCGGCTCGATCCGGCGGCCGCTCGACGAGCTCGTGACCGCGACGCAGAAGCTCGCTGCGGGAGATCTCTCAGAACGCGTACAGCCGAGCGGGCCACTTGAGCTGCGCGAGCTGGACTCGGCCTTCAACACGATGGCCGAACGACTCGAGAGCGCCCAGACTGGCGTCGAAGCCGAGCGGGAGAAGCTCGCGGTGACGATCGAGAGCCTCGGGGATGCGCTCGTGGTGTGCGAGTCCGACGGGACGGTCAGCACCGTGAACCCGCGCGTGAAGGAGATTGCCCCCGCGCTGCGGCCCGGGGGCCACGCGCACGTGGCCGGCAGTCCACTCCCGGCGCTCGAGGAGGCGCTGAACGGCGAGGTCACCGTGGACAACGACGGCAGGACGCTTTCGATCACAGCTGCCCGCCTGGGGTCGGGAGCGAGCGACGGGGTGGTGTGGACGCTACGCGACGTCTCCGAGCGGGCGCGGCTCGAGCGGGTCAAGTCCGACTTCGTGGCCACCGCCTCCCACGAGCTCCGCAGCCCGCTTACGTCCATCAAGGGGTTCGTGGAGCTGCTAGGGAGCTCCGATTCCCTCGGCCCGCGAGAACGCGAGTTCGTGGACGTGATCCTTCTCAGCACGGATCGGCTGGTCGACCTCGTGAACGACCTGCTTGACGTAGCCCGCCTCGAGGCGGGCAGGATGGAGGTACACCCGCGCCTCTTCGAGCTGATCGAGGTCGTGACGGAGGTGGCGGGTCTCATGGCGCCTGCCGTGGCCGCCAAAAGGCAACGGCTCGACCTGGATCTGCCCGCCTCCCTGCCGCGGGCGCTTGCCGATCCGGCGCGGGTGCGCCAGATCGTGACCAACCTGCTCTCGAACGCCCACCAGTACACCGACGAGGGCGGTCGCATCGAAATCGCCGCGCGGGCAGATGAGGAACGGATCCGGATCACGGTTGGCGACGACGGCCGCGGGATGAGCCGGGAGGACCTGGGCAGCGTCTTCGATCGCTTCGTGCGCCACGACGACGGTGGTGCCGGTACCGGCCTCGGCCTCTCGATCGTGAAGTCGCTGGTGGACCTCCAGGGCGGGTCGATCGAGGTGGACAGCGTCCTGGGTGTGGGCACCACGTTCACGGTGTATCTGCCCGCCGAGTCGGGGCAGGCCGGCGCGCTCGGCGAGCCGGTGCGGGGAAAGTGCGTCCTGGTCGCGGGCCGGTCCTCGGCGCGGGGCCGACTCGAGCCCGCGCTCGTGGAACTGGGCCTCGACCACGAGTGGGTGGCGAGCGGAACCGCGGCGGTCCAGGCCTCCCGGCACCGGCACTACGAGTTGGCGCTGGTGGATGTCGGCATGCGCGGCACGGACGCGCTGCTCCGCGGCCCGGCGCTCGCGCGGACCGTGCTTCTCTTCTCCGCCGGAATCGAGAGCCCCGCCATGCAGACGGACGGGGAGGTCCTTCCGTTGGAACAGGTGGCCGCGGCCGCTCGCAAGATCCTGACCGGCGGCCCCGGCCCGGCGTAACCGATGCGGGTGGCCGGTAGCCTCTTGGGGAAGACACGATGGCGGAGGCGGCGATAGGCGAGGAGGCGCTACGCGAAGAGGTGGACCGCCTGCGAGCTGAGCTCGGCAGGCATTGGCGCCTTGCCGAGCAGAAGGAGCGCCAGCTCGAGCGCTACGCATCCGACCTGCGTGAGACCTTCAAGGCCGAGCGGGCCCGGACTGACGAGCTCCATGCCTCCTACGTGGCCACGGTTCGGGCACTCACCAATGCGGTGGAGGCGCGTGACGCCTACACGGGAAGGCACACGGAGCGCGTGGCGGCCTACGGGCTGGAGCTCACGCGACAGATCGACCCCGAGCTGGCCGCCGACCCGCAGGTGGAGTTCGGCTTTCTCCTGCACGACATCGGCAAGGTCGCGATCCCCGACGGCATCCTCCACAAGCCCGGCCAGCTGCTGCCCGAGGAGCGCACCCTGATGCGCCGCCATGCGGCCATCGGGCACGAGATCGTCCGCGACATCCCGTTCTTGGATCAGGCCGCCCAGGTCGTGCGCCACCACCACGAGCGGTGGGACGGCAGCGGCTACCCCGACCGCCTGGCCGGGGTGCAGATACCGCTCGCCGCGCGCATCTTCTCCGTCGTGGACGCCCTCGACGCCATGACCACCGAACGTCCGTACAGCCCCGCGTGCTCGATCGCGCAGGCGCGGTCCGAGATAGCTGCGAAGGCCGGCTCGCAGTTCGATCCCGCCGTGGTGGCCCAGCTCGCCGAGCTACCCGATCACGCGCTCGAGCGCATCAAGGCCGAGCGCCCATGAAGGCGGCTGGTTCCGCGTGTCTGCAAACCCGCCCCCCGGTGTCGGTCTGATGGCCAGCGTGCTGATAGTCGACGATGACCCGTTCGTTCGGAAGCTGATCGTCACCACCCTGGAGGACGTGGCGGAGTTCGAGCTGATGGAGGCCGCGGACGGACTGGAGGCGGTCGAGGTGGCCACGCGCAACCGGCCGGAGCTGGTCTTCCTCGACATCGACATGCCCGAGGTGGACGGAATCGAGGTGTGCCGGCGACTGCGGGCCCAGCCACACACGGCCCACGCGACGATCGTGATGCTGACTGCGGCCGCAGGCGACTCTGCCGAGCGTGAGGCCGAGACGGCGGGCGCCGACCTCTACCTCAGCAAGCCCTTCAGCCCTCTCGCGCTCCTGCGTCTCGTCGATGAGCTCGGGGCACGTGGCGCGCCCGCCCGACGGTAGTGATCCCGGAAGATAGTCATTTCGTCGGGAGCCGCTGAGGTGCGGGCCTACCTGGGACTTGGCTCCAACGAGGGTGACCGCCTCGGGGCGCTCCGGGAAGCCCGAGGGGCACTGGAGCGCCACGGCGTGCCGGTCGCCGGCGCCTCCTCGGTGTATGAGACGGCCGCTCAGGGCCGGCTGCCCCACCAGGCGGACTTCCTCAATGCCTGCCTCGCGGTGGACGTGGAGCTCGGGCCCGAAGAGCTGCTTGACGTCTGCAAGACCGTCGAGCGTGAGCTGGGGAGGGAGCCCGGCGGAGCGCGCCACGGCCCCCGGCCGATCGACGTCGACGTGCTGCTCGCGGGCAGTCTCGAGTACTGCTCGGAGCGCCTTACCCTGCCCCACCCCGAGCTCACCGCCCGGCGGTTCGTTCTCGAGCCGCTGCTCGAGCTCGAGCCGGGCCTGACGCTGCCCGACGGGTCGCCGCTGGCGGCTCGGCTCGGATCGCTGGGCGAGCAGCGCGTCGAACGCCTCGATCCCTTGTGATTACCCCCCAAACGGGGGGTTTCGCAGCCGGAGTCTTGTGGGGCGGGGAACGGCTGCGCCACACTCGAGGCGTGGTCACCCTCACCGAGACAGCGAGCTTTCGCGGTGACGATGCCACGGCCCTGGTCGAGGCGTCCCTGGCCTGCAGGATATGCCTCTCGGGGGAGATCGACTGGTTGCTGCGGGCGAACGAGTGGGATGCCGAGGCGGAGTGTCGGTGCCGCGGTTGCGAAGCCGTCAGGACCGTCTCGCTCACCGGAGAGCAGGCACTGCGGCTCTCGGTCGACCGCAGGCTGTGAGAGTAGGCGGGGGGCTCACGCCCCCCGGAACCCCCCGTGCCGCTCGACCCACGACTTCCGCCGAGGGCGCGCTGATGGCATCCTGGAGGGCGGATGCCCGATTCCGCGCCTATGCAGCGCACCGAGCAACTCGACGTCATGGTCGAGCTGCTCTCGGGGCTCGACGCCGACGGCGGGGATGCTCCGCGGGCCTTCTACGACCCCCTGTGCGAGGCCGTCTGCCGCCTGACCTCGATGGAGCGGGTGATGCTCGTCCTCTACGAGGGGGCGCGGAAGCTGGTGGTGCCCGCGGGCAGTCACGGGATCGAGGCGGATCTGCTCGCGAACGTCTTTGGCACTCTCGAGGAGACTCCGCTCGCCCAGCGCGCCCTGGCTGAGGACCGGGTGGTCACCGCCTCCGAGAACCTCGAGCGCGAGGTGCCTCCGCGCTACGCGCGCGTCCTCGGGACGACCACTTTGACCTGCACGCCCGTTTCGGCCGGCGGAAGCTGGCTCGGGGTGGTCTTCGCCGATCGGGGTGGAGGTCGCTTCGAGCTCACCGATCAGGAGCGGCACACGATGTGGACCCTTGGGAAGACAGCCGCCTTGGCCGCGAGCGCGCGGATCGCCACCACCCACCAGGCGCGAGCGCGGCTGCTCGACCAGCGGATCGATCTGGCACGGGAGGTGCACGAGCGCGTCATGCAGCGGTTGTTCGGCGTCTCGCTGGTCCTGGGGGCCGAGCGCGATCTGACGCGCGACGAGCGCCGCCGCGCGGGCGAGGAGATCCAGGCGGCGGTGGGTGACCTCCGTAGCGCGATGGCGCGGCCGATCAGCCCGCCGCCCCTCGGTACGGGGGCCAAGCTGCGCGATGAGCTCGAGCGCCTCAGCCGCCACTATGACGGCCCGGCAATCGAGGTCGCCTGGGAGCGCGACGCCGAAGTCCCCGAGGAGCTGGAGCAGCTCGCGCAGTCCGTGCTCGCGGAGGCCCTTCGCAACGCCCACAAGCACGCCGACCCAACCCGGGTGCAGGTCATGGTGGGCGGCAACGAGGGCCTGTTCACGCTCGAGGTCCGAAACGACGGCGTCGGCCGCTCGGGACGAGGCCACGGCGCGGGCATGGGCCTGCGCCTCGCCGGCCTCGATGCACTCCAGCGGGGCGGTGTGGTCGAGTTCGGGACCGCGCAGGCCGGCGAGTGGCGGGTACGGCTGGTGGTGCCCGTCTCCGCGGAGGGCTGATGGGGGGCCGGCGGCTGCGGGTGCTCGTGGTGGACGACCACGACGTCGTGCACTGGGGCTTCCGTCTCCTGCTGGCCGACCTCCCCTGGGTCGAGCGCTGCCTGACGGCGCGCGACGAGAGCCAGGCGCGCGAGCTGGCGCTCCGCTACGAGCCGCACGTGGCGCTCGTGGACCTTTTCCTCGGCGAGCAGTCGGGTGCCGAGCTCTGTGAGACGCTGAGGCGCGAGTCGCCGAGCACGCGCGTGCTGCTGATCTCCGGAGCCGGCTGGATCTCGCCGCAGGCCGCGCGCGTAGCCGGTGCCTCCGGGTTCGTGTCCAAGGACTGGGCCGCCGACGAGGTGGCTGCCGCAATCCGCACGGTAGGCAACGGAGGCACGGTATTCGCGGCCAGCCCCGAGGAGCCCTCTGCGCCGCTGTCTTCGCGCGAACGCGAGGTGCTCCGCCTGCTGGCCTCGGGCGCCACCAACCGTGAGATCGCCGCCGAGCTCCACCTCTCGCCCCATACGGTGAAGGAGCACACGGGCAAGCTCTACCGCAAGCTCGGCGTGCGCAACCGTGCCGAGGCGGTCCAGCGCGCGGAGCGCCTCGGGCTGACCTAGGGTCTCGCTCCCCTACAGCCATAATCGCGGGCGATGCTGCTCGCGGTGGACGTAGGAAACACGCAGACCCACGTCGGGCTCTTTCGCGTGGAGGGCCCGCTCGAGCACTGGCGCATCCATACGGCGCGCACGGCAACCGCCGACGAGCTGGCGATGGTGCTGAGCGCCCTGCTTGAGCTGCGCGACCTCCGGCTTGCGGACGTGGATGCGGTGATCGTCTCCTGCGTGGTACCCGACCTCTCACAGGCGTACGACCAGATGCGGCTGCGCTACCTGGGGGGCCGGGGCGCGCTTGTCGGCCCGTCGATGCGCACCGGGATGCCGATACGGATAGACAACCCACGGGAACTGGGCGCCGACAGGCTCGCCAACGCCGTGTCCGCGTACGACCGCGTGGGAGGGGCGTGCATCGCCGTCGACTTCGGGACCGCGGTCAACTATGACGTCGTCTCGGCCCAGGGCGAATATCTGGGCGGCGTGATCGCACCGGGCATCGAGATCTCGCTTGAGGCGCTCAGCCAGCGCGCGGCGGCGCTGCCCAAGGTGAGCCTTGGACCACCCCGCGCGGCAATCGGGAGGGGAACACTCGAGGCGATCCAATCGGGGGTCGTCTTCGGTTACGCCGGTCAGGTAGATGGACTCCTCGGCCGGCTGCGCGAGGAGCTTGGGGAGGAGGCCACGGCAATCGCCACCGGCGGCTTCGCCGCCGCGATCGTCCCCCACTGCGACCAGGTCGACGAAGTGGACGATCTCCTCACCCTCCGGGGCCTGCGCCTGATCTGGGAGCGCAACGAGGATCCGTAGGAGCCGGATCCCCGTCGACGGCGCGGCAAGCGCGCCACAATGTCCCCATGGGAGACACGATGCGCGCACTCACCGACCCGTGGACCCTCGGCGGCCACCAGATCTCCAACCGCCTGGTGCTGGCGCCCCTGGCGGGGATCGGCAATTGGTTCGTGCGCCTCCAGGCCAAGCGTCACGGCGCCGGCCTGGTGGTCTCCGAGATGGTCTCGAGCTTCGGGCTCAAGCACGGCAACGAGCGCACCGTGCGCGAGTTTCTCCGCATCCACCCCGACGAGCACCCCGTCTCGA